>WGLY01000032.1 GCA_016125335.1 Frankiales bacterium | reverse complement strand
TACCGCCTCCGCGACCACCACGCACGGGCCGACCAACTCCGCCGCACCACCACCGGGACCCGTCAACCACTACAGTGACCGACGCCGCAAGGTGGGGAATTTCGGTGAGCACAACCGGGGAAATTCAGAGAGCGCCATCAGGACGCCATCGTCCCGAGTAGGACGGCCAACACAGCGGCGAGTAGGACGGCAAGGAAAGCCCTCAGACCTCGAGGAATCACGAGTCGTCCTCATGCAGGGGCCTTTGCAGCCAGTCCGGGTCCGCCTCGTAGAACGCGTCGCCGATGTCCTGCTGGTGGAACCCAAGTTCGGTCAGGGCCTCGATAAGCGCGCCCTGGCTGGTGGGTCCTGAGGTTTCCCACCGGACATCGTCACCGTGCGAGGGCGTCACGCTCGCGGTGTAGCCGTTCTCGACTCGCTGGATCCGAAGCAGCATCGCTACTCGTCCAACCAAACTCGGACGTAGTTCCGCGGACAACTGGAGCCGCCCCGTCGTAGGCGTACACGGGTGACGTAGGTGGTGCGGTGAGCTCTTTGGCTGCGGCCTGAACGACACCGATGCCGGCCAGGAGGAGGGCGAGGCCCACGAGGGCCGTGAGCACTGCTCGGACGACGACAACAGGTCGACGGGCCGTGTAACCCTGCGGAACCAGGCCGATGAGCCGTCCCGGCGCCTCGAGCGGCTCTAGACAGGTACTCACCACAGCCAGCTCACGTCGGTCACCGATCAGAGTCATCGGCGACATGATCGAGCCAGTCACTCAGAACCTCCGACAACCCTGCGAGGTCCACGGAGTCAGGCGAGCGATCGGTGTTGCCCGCTCGTGAGATGGCGCGACGCAGCGAGGCCGCTGTTTCGCGATCTAGGTGAAGGGTCAGGAAGTTCGCTGGATCCACCGCTGTCGCGAAATCGGACATGCCGCTGTCCTGGATGAAGCTCACGAGTTCGTCGGCTTGCGCACGAGTGAGGCCCGGCACGTCGAGCGTCCACGCTTCTCCCTGGTCCGAAGCCCGGGTCATGGTGCAATCCAGTTCAGGTCGTAGTCGTAGGTTCCAAGCCGAGCTCCGGCGCGGAGTTCCTGAACACTATTGGCCATCTTCCAGAGCCCGCCCGTGTGTGACGTTGTGTCCTGGGTGATGAAGGTCTTCCCGTTCGTGAACACCTTCTCGCCGCGAGAGATGTAGTTGGTCGGGCGGTAACCGACGCGTTCGGCCATCTGAGCCGCCTGGGAGTTGGTCAGTCGTCCGCCAGAGCCGGGGATGCGGACCGAACCAGTGTCGTCAGCCCAATCTAGGCCGCGCAGGCGGGACACGAGACCGCCCCCGCTATCGACTGCTGTGTCTGCGGCGACCCCAGCGGTACCGATCTTTGCGATCGGTGCGAGGTAGGCGACGCTGCCGACAACGGCTTGGCTCCCGATTTGGACGGCTTCGTTGGTGCAACCACGTTGGTAGAGGTCGTAGGCCTGAGCGAATTGGTCGCGGAGTTGTGCGGCAGGGTTGAGGTTGTCGATGCATTGGAGAGTGCCCTCTAGGCCGGCGCCGTTCCACTGATCGAAGCCTGCGTTGCAGGCATCGACCCATCCGTTGTAGGTGTCGACTGGGTGGGCGACGGCGTTGCCGGCGTTGTACATGAACGCGCCGATGCCCGCCAGCACAGAGCATCCGACAGAGTCTGCGCCGTTGTCACACAGCCACATGCCGCTGGGGTCGGTCTGGAGCGTGACGCGTGCGTTGGTGTAGCCGTAGAGGCTGCCGAATCCCCCGGTGGGACCTGCGGAAGGGACAAGGCCAAGGGGGTCGCGTGCAGTGAGTTGAGTGGTGTTGGGCAGGTATTGGCGTGCTCTGAGGTAGTAGCTGCCGTCGGTGTCGGGCAGTGCACCGGTCCAGCCGAGTGCCGGGGCGGGCCCGGTCGGGGTGGTAGGGGAGCCGATGGGGGCACGGGTCTGTCCGTAGGGGGTCCAGTCCTGGCTGGAGCCGATGACGGCCGCAGGGGTGGTGAGGTCTGTGATTCCAGCGAGGGGGTCGTGGGAGTACCAAGCGTTGGTGCCGTCGGTGGTCTGGCTGATCGGAGTGCCGGTGCCGCCCTGGTCGTAGCGGAGGGTGGTCGTGGATGCGGGCGCGGGTCCGGCTCCGTCGGGGTCGGTGCTGATGGTGGCGAGGATGGTCAGTGGGCTGTTGGTGTCCCACGTGTAACTGGTCGTGGTTCCGGTGGTGGGGCCGGCGGTGACCAGGGCGTGGGTGCGGTTGCCGTCGCCGTCGTAGGTGTAGCTGGTGGTTGTGGCGGGGGTGGTGCTGGTCGCGGTGAGTCCGTCGAGCCGGTAGGTGTAGGCGTGTCCGGTGCTGTCGTTGGTGAGGTTGCCGTCGGCGTCGTAGGTAGGGGTGGTGGCTGCGGCGGTGCCGGTTTGGGTGCTGGTGATGCGGTCGCTGGTGTCGTAGGTGCGCGTGGTGGTGGTGCCGGGTGCGGCGCCGTCGCGTTGGGTGAGGGGGTTGCCGTCGAGGTCGTAGGTCCAGTGTTGGTCGGCGGTGCTGGGGGTGCAGGTGGTGGTGTAGCAGACGTCGGTGAGTCGTTCGTTGGGGTCGTAGAGGTACGTGCGGGTCTCGCTGGTGCCGTTGCGGGTGACGACGGTGGTGGTGGGTTGGCGGTTGTTGTCGCGGGTGACGGTCTGGCTGGTCAGGACGGTGGAGCCTGCGGTGGTGGTGATGCTGGTGAGGGCGTTGGTGGCGTCCCAGGTGCGGGTTTCGGTCGTGGTGTTGGGGAGTGCTGTGGCGGTGGTGTTTCCGGCGTCGTCGTAGGTGAAGGTGGTGGTGCCGGTGGGGGCGACGACCTTGGTGGGTTGTCCGGCGTTGTCGTAGGTCCAGGTTTCGACGCTGGTGTCGGGGCGGGTGCGGGTGAGGACGTTCCCGGCGGTGTCGTAGGTGTAGGCCCAGTTGGTGGCGGGTCCGGTGGTGGGGGTGCGGGTGATGGACGTGGTGCGTGAGGCGTTGTCGTAGGCGTAGGTGAGGGTGCCTTCGGCGTCGGTGAGGGTGGCGCGGCGGCTGTCGCGGTCGTAGGTGTAGCCGATGGTGGGTGTGGTGTCGGTGTAGGTCTGGGCTGTGAGGCGGTCGAGGGTGTCGTAGGTGCGGGTGGTGGTGCCGCGGGCGCTGGTGATGGTGGCCAGTGCCCCGTCGGGGGTGTAGGTGTAGGTGCGGGTGGTGGTGGCGGGGTCGGTCTGGCTGATGACTCGGCCCGCGTTGTCGTAGCCGGTGGACCAAATGCCGCCTTCGGGGGCGGTGATGCTGGTTTGGCGGTCGGCGGTGTCGTAGCCGTAGGTGGTGGTGCCGCCGTCCGGCGCGGTGATGGTGGCCAGCCTGCCGGTGGTGTCGTAGGTGTAGCTGGTGGCGTGGCTGAGCGGGTTGGTCAGCGTGGTGGTGCGTCCGTCGGTGTCGTATGCGGTGGTGGTGGTGTGGCCCAGGGCGTCGGTCACGGTGGTGGGGTTCCCGGCCGCGTCGTAGCCGTAGGTGGTGGTGTAGGACCCGGTGGGCGCTCCGGTGGCGTTTCCGCGTGGGTCGGTCACGGTCCACAGTCGCCCGGCGCTGTCCCAGGTCTGGGTGGTGGCGCGACCGGTGGGGCTGGTTGTCGTGGTGAGCGGGTCGACGGTCTTGGTCAGGTTCCCGCCGGCGTCGTAGGTGTAGCTGGTGGTCTTGGATCGGGGGTCGACGCTTGAGGTGGTCCGGTCGGCGTAGTCGTAGGTGTAGCGGGTCAGATCGCCGGCGGGGTCGGTGAGGGAGGTCAGCCGGTTGGTGGAATCGTAGCCGCTGGTGGTGGTGAGCCCGGCGGGGTCTGTGGTCTTCCACGCTCGCCCGGCCGCGTCGTAGGTGGTGGTGGTGACCAGGTCGGCGCCGCCGTTGGGGTCGGGGTTGCTGCTGGTGGTGGGCCGGTCGGCGGCGTCGTAGCCGTAGGTAGTGGTGGCGGCCGCGGTTTGGGTCGGGGTGGCCCCGGTGACGTTGCCGGCGGGCCGTGTGGTGGTGGCGGGCTGGCCGTGGTTGTTGTAGGAGGTGGTGGTCACGGCGCCGGTCGGGTCGGTGACTGAGGTGCAGCGTCCGGCGTCGTCGTAGCCGTAGGTGGTGGTGTGCCCGAGAGGGTCGGTGAGGGTGTCGACCTGGCCGGTGGGCAGGTAGCGCGTGGTCCAGGTGGCGGCGGTGTTGTTGGTGACGGTGGTGCGGCGTCCGTCGGCGTCGTAGCCGTAGGTGGTGACTAGTCCGAGCGGGCTGGTGGTGGTGTTTAGCAGGCCCGCGTCGTCGTAGGTGTTCGTGGTGGTGTAGCCGGCGGGGGTGGCGCCGGTGACGTGCCCGCGCGGGTCGACCCGGGTCAGGACATCGCCGTAGGGGTCGTAGGTGGCGGTGGCGGTCACGGTGGTGTCGCTCGTGCCGGTGACGTGCCCGGCCGGGGTGGTCACGGACGCGGTGAAGCCCTCGGCGGTGTAGGTGTAGGAGGTGGTGTTGCCTCGCGGGTCGGTGACGGTGCTGGTGTCCCCCGGGTGGGCAGGGTTGGTGTGGGTCCAGGTGGTGGTGGCGTTGGTCGTGGCGGTGAGTTTGCGGACCTGGGTGAGCACGTTGCCGCGCGTGTCGTAGGTCCAGGTGGTCGAGGCGCCGGCGGTGGTGATCTGGGTGAGCGGCTCGTTGAAGCTGTTGTAGGTCCAGGTCGTGGTGGTGGTGCCGGGTACGGACCCGTCGGTCATGGTGGCGCCCGACGAGACGGTCTGGGTCAGCCTGTTGCCGCGCCCGTCGAAGGTGGCGGTCGTGGTGCGCCCGGTCGGGTCGGTGCTGCTGGTCTGGTTCCCGGCCTGGTCATAGCCGTAGGTCCAGGTGGCGGCGTCGGCGGTGCCCGGGGCGAGGGTCCGGCTGGTCAGCCAGCCGTTGGTGTAGGCGTCGTCGGTGGTGACACCCGTCGGGTCGCTGACTCGGGTCGTGCGCAGCTGGTCGGTCCCGGAGGTGGTGTCGGTGTAGTCGAAGGTGGTGGTCTTGCTGCGGGCGTCTTGCTGCCAGTCGACCCGCCCGGCGCTGTCGTAGTGGGTGGTGGTGGTCGCGCCGGTGGGGTCGCTGGCCGAGGTCATGCGGTGGTTGGCGTCGTAGGTGTAGGTCCAGGTGCCGCCGCGGGAGTCGGTGACGGTGGTGAGGTTCCCGGCCGGGTCGTACCCGTAGGAGGTGGTCCGGGCCGGTGTGCCGGCGGCTGAGGGGCCGGTGACCGTGGCGATGCGGCCCGCGGTGTTGTAGGTGATGCTCAACGCGCGACCGTCGGCGGTGGTGACCGACACCAGCTGGGGCGGGGTGGCGGCGTTGTAGCCGAGGGTCAGGGTCTCACCGTTGCGGTCGGTGCGGGTCACCAGCCGCCCGCCGGAGTCGAACGTCGCGGTCAGTCGGCCACGGCGGGTGTAGGTCCAGGACCCGGTGGTGGAGTCCTTGCTCAACGTCGCGTGGGTGCGGGGGGTGGTCGCGTAGACCGCCAGGGTCCCGGTCGGGTCGAACACGCTCTGGGCGCCCGACTCGGTGTGCACCGTCACCGGATCCGACCCACTGGCCGGCACGGAAAGGGACTCCAGCAGGGACCCGGCCCACCCGAACCCGAGCGGGGAGTCCTCGGCGGCGGCCAGTGAGGAGTATGTGCGCGTCCACGGCGCCGGATAGCGACCCGGCAGGGTCACATCGGTGGCCGTCTCCCACCACTCGCCGGTGGCCGTGTTGACCGGATCTGCGCTTTGGCACTGGCAATCCATGCTGTCGGGGTTGCCGCCGCCACGGGTGGAGTTCGGATCCAGCGCGCCCACGGTCACGGGTGCGGGCACCGCGACCCGAAGGTAGCCGCCGTTGTCGAGGAAGAAGATGTCATGCCCGTCACTGGCCATCGCCTGCGGTAGGACGAGCGTCGCGGTTGGCCCATACCCGTCGACGGCGGGGACGTTGCCCTGGCTGGGGGCGTAGACCCCCGCGACATCCGCCCAGGCGCCCGTGGTCTTGTCGAACTCAGTCAGCGTCGTGGCATGGGTCGAATAGAGGTATTGGCCGGCGGAAGTGAGCGTCGTGAAGTAGGGGGCGAAGAGATGCCCGGTGGCGTTCGGACGGGGGTCCGCCACCAAAGTCGTGATCGCCGCAGTTGCCAGATCGATCCGATCCAACTTGTTCTCTTGACCGGTCGTGCACGGGCTGGTCGAACAGGGCATCTCCACAATCAGCCAAAGCGCGTCCGCATCGGCGGTCATGGCCCGCAGCCGGCCTGCCCCGGTCTCGGTGGCGAATACCGACATGACACCAGTGCGCGGGTTGATCCGGTAGATGTTCAAGTCGTATCCCGAGCCAGACGTCGGCGACTTCCCGGCCATGTACAGGTAGCCGTCGGGTCCCATCGCCAGTGACCCCGGCGTCCACGACGACGTCAGCGACAGCACAGTCGAGATCGCACCTTCGCTGCCCGAAGCCAGCGATACCCGCTTGATCGTTCCGCAGGTGTCCGCCACATAGAGGTAGTGATCGTCCGTGGTCATCGACGACAGGTAGCGCATGGAGCCGCCAGTCAGACCGTCGGTCCCGCAACCCGAGGTCCCGTAGGGGACGAACGTATCGGTCTGGCGGGTGACCAGGTTGAATCGGCGGATCCCATGGCCGGCCACATACACCGACTGGCCCACCACCGCCATGCCCACGGCGTTGCTGAAGTTCGCCACGCCCGGCACGCCATCCACATCCACGCTCGTGGCGTTACCCGTGATCGTCACGACCTGTGCCAGCGGCATCCCTACCGACACCGTCGCCAACGGGGACAACTCCGAGGGCAAAGCGGTCCCGTCCACGACCCGGCGGACCAGGTTTCGGTCAGAGACCCACAGGCCCGCACCATCCCAGGTCAGAGCCGTCACCGACCCCAACCAGGCATCCGTCCCCGTCCCGTCGAAGATCCCGCTGTCGAACCCGCCGGTGCCTGCCACATCCACGAACGACCCGTCTGCTTTCGCGTAACGGCGGATCGTGCCACCCCAGCTCACGAACACGTACGAGCCGGCGTCCGCGATCGCGTCACCCCCCGGGCCGCCAGCCCCGAATGCGGCACCCGTTCCGCTCACCGACGTGATCGTCCCCGTAGACGGGTCGACTGACTCCAGCCGCGACAGACCCGTCGACACGTTGCGGGCCACAGCCCACAGCGTGCTCGCCGTACCCGCCACAGACCCCAACGTCCACCCCGACGCCTCCGTCGCCACCACACTCGAGGTGTTGCTCGACAGATCCCAACGCACGATCGAAGCCCCGACTGCCACGAACAGCGCCGAGCCATCCAGCACCAGATCAGACTTCGACGACCCCCCAGACATGGTGAACGACCCCAGCCGTGTCGTCGCACCCGTGCTCAGCGACGTTCGCCGTACCAGCCAGGTCGTCCCGCTGCAGTTGCGCACCGTGTACAGGTAGGTGCCATCAGACACCAGACCCGAGGCAGCCCCGAACGTGACACTCGCCGCCGTCGAGCTATCGACCGCGCACGCCGACGACGTCCCCCCACCCGCCAACGTCGTCACCGCCAACGACGACGTATCCACCCGGCGAATCGAATCCACCGTCGACACATACAGCGCCCCAGAGACCAAGACCGAGCCGCCAGGAGTCTTGAAACTCGCCGCGGTCCCAGTCCCGTTCACCGTCGCGTACGTGCCATCACCCGCAACGGTCGACACAGCACCAGGAGACAGCGGGATGTCGGCAAAGGCAGCCGACCCCAACGCGACGACAAGCACAACCGCGACGGCCGCCGCAGCGGACCGCGTCACACCACGCCACACACGCACGACGAACCCCCGTCTGACACCACGGCCCAGTCCAGCCGCACTCAGTGATGCGAAACGGACAATGCCAGCGAGAGACCCTTAGCCGCAAGAGAACCAACGAACCGGCGCCAGGCAACTTTCGAACCGAGGTTGAGCAACGGTCAGGGTCCGTGGCCGCCACACGCGCAAGGTCCTAGCCGGCGGGCGGAACGGTCGATACTCGTCTGGCTCCTACGGATGACAACGCGCGTTGTTGCTGGCTACGTCCCACGAGCGACCAGTAGTCGTGGGGCACGACGACTGTGTTGACGCGACCAAGTGGCGCCAGGCAGGTCGGCGGCTATCGCTGACAACCACGTCATGATGATTCGCGCTACCCGTGGCACCTGGAGATCGGCGACGCATCGAGCTCTTGAAGCACGTCGTGCAAGGTCAAGAACGCTCTCACGCTCGCGAGCACCACGAGATCGTCGGGCCAGGCCATGGCGTCGGCGAGAGCGCTGGTGAGGTCTTCGATCTGCCAACGCAACGTGCGGACTGGAACCACGAGACAGTCCGCGTCGGCACATCGATGGACTTCTTGCTGACTCGTCACATGCTGACCATCCGTCCGCCGACCCGTGGGACGGCGCTCATGCCGCCGGCCGCTGTGGACGACGCGCACCGCCACACAGACGGCACGGGAGACCGCGGCCCTCGTGACCGTCCGCCTGGTAGCCGGCGGACATCAGTGTCCTCGCCGTCGGTCACCTACACGTTGGTCAAGGACCTGGCGGACGGCGCGCACGCGCGCGGGTTCCGGGCGCGGACGGAGAGACGAACCCATGAGACGACGCTGGGCCTGGCGGCGGACGAATTGAAGGACGGCATTCGGTCCGCCGTCGGGAGGGACCTCCCCCCAAGCCAGGAGGCGGACGAGATGACGGACTGCGGCTGTGCGAACCAGTCGCTCGGTCGCCTTCGCGGTGGCGGCCGGATGTCAGCCGATGACGACCCGGTGGCCAGCGAAGTCGGCGACCACCTCTACCGAGCCACCGAGTGCCTCGACATAGGCCTTGATGGTGGCCAGGCCAGCCCGGTCGAGCTCACCGCGCTCCAACTCGGACACCGACGGCTGGGTGACATGCATCCGGGCAGCAAGCTCGACCTGGGTGAGCCCCTGCTCCTCGCGGACCTCGCGCAGCCGATAGGTGCGGGTCTCGGCGAGCATCCGGTCCTTGTGTTGGGCGACGGCGTCCTCGCGCGGCGGCCGCTGGGCGCGAACCTCGTCCCAGGACCGGGACCGCTTCGCCGACGAAACCCCGGTCACCTCGTCTCGCGCATCTGCCATTCGTTCGTCACCCACCTGCTCGACCAACCGTCCGGTCTCGTCGCTCGACCCTCAAGCGGAGTATAGGTTGTGACCTATACCGTTAAGGGCTCGATAGCGGCGGCGCAACGGCCAGATCTGGGCCCGAGTCGGCTGGCTAGCAGCATCGCTAGGTCCGCGAGACGACCTGCTCGCCGAAGCCCAGGCCTCGTCACCGTGCGTAACCACGACCAGGAGGGCTGTGTTCATTCTGTGTTCGGACGCGCAGTGATCATGGAATTTGAGGCGATGCGAAGCAGCACGACGATCCACGTAACCGTCTCTCCCCCAACACTTTTCAGCACGGGTCGAAATTGGGCGGCAGCACAAAGAACGGCGCAGACCCGTCTCTTAATCCGCGGGTTGTAGGTTCAAGTCCTACGCGGCGTACGTGTGCGAAGGCCCGGTCCTCGGACCGGGCCTTCGTCGTTGACCTGCGGAAACGCTCCTTCGGGCGCTGATTCTCACGCCCCCGGGCAAGCCTCCGCGAGAGCCTTCGAACAAGCCGTGGTGCCATTTTGGTTGCAATTCTCAAAGTGGGACGCCGCGAGCGTCAGGACCAGTACGCAGCGCTCATCTTGTTGGCGGCGTCGGTGGCGAGCTCGGGCACGACGTGGCTGTAGGTGCCGAGGGTGAGCCCGATCTGGGAGTGGCCGAGGATCTGCATGACCACCCGCGCCGGCACTCCCATAAGCAACAGGGTGGTGGCGGCGGTGTGTCTCGCGTCGTGCAGCCGCGCTGGCCTCACCCCGGCGTCCTGCAGGAGCTGGTCCCAGTCGCGGCGGTCGGCGCGGGAGTCGAGTGGGAGTCCGGTGAGTTGGGCGAAGACGTAGTCGAGGGCGTGCCATTCGCTGCCGGCGTGGAGGCGTTCGGTGTTCTGGGCGACGCGGTGCGCTCGGAGCAGCTCGACGACGGGTTCGGGCAGGGTGATCGTCCGGCGTCCGGCGCGTGACTTGGGCTCGACGAGGACGAGGCCCTGTCCGCGTTGGCGTTGCAGGGCGCGACGGACGGTAAGGGTGGGGGCGTCGAGGTCGAGGTCGCGCCATTGCAGCCCCAGTGCCTCGCCCTGCCGGAGGCCGAGGGCCAGCGCGATCGCCCACCTGGTCCCGTTGCGTCGAGTCTTGGCGGTCTCGAGGATCGCGCGCGCCTCTGCCACGGAGAGGGGTTCGATCTCGTGCTGAGTGACGCTGGGTGCGTCAACGAGAGTGCAGACGTTGCGGGCGATGCGTCCTCGTTGCATGGCGATCTTCAGGGCGCGTGATAGGAGTCGGTGGGCTTGGAGGACGGAGGCGGGGGCGAGGCCGGCGGCGGCCATGTCGGTGTAGAGGCGTTCGACGTGCTCGGGTTGGAGCCGGTCGAGTCGGTGGTGCCCGATCCTCGGCACGATGTGGACCCGCGATAGCGACCGGTACCGCTCGAGGGTGGAGGGTCGGACCCGGCGGGCGGCGACGTTGTCCAGGTACTCCCCCATCCACACTCCGACAGTCGGCGGTGTCCCCGCCGCGAGCGCCGTGCCGGCGTCGCGCTTCGTCTCCAGCGCCCGGACCTTGGCGACGACCTCGCGACGGCTGGTGGCGGTGACATGGCGGCGGTCGCGGCGTCCTCCTTCTTTCAGGCCCATGGAGACGTAGCCGTGCCAGCGGCCGGTGTCGTCCTGGTGGATCGAGGACTCGTTGTTGGCGGCCCGTGATCCCATCGAGCGCTCCTTCCCTCGAGGTGGTTAGTGGGTGTCGATGGCGTCGGCGGCGCGGCGGTCGCGGACGAACGCGGCCAGGGCGTCGACGGGGACCCGGCGCAGGTGCCCGATCGTGATCGTGGCCAGCTGCCCGGTGGCGACGAGGCGGTAGCAGGTGGTGCGGCCGATCCGCAGCCGGCGAGCGGCCTCCTCCACGGTGAGCAGCACCCGCGTCTCCCCCGACGCGGGGTCACCCGACCGGGCGGGGACTGCGGGCGTGATGCGGACGGACGGGTGGGTCCTCATGGGGGTCATGCGGGGTCTCCCTCGTGTTCGGTCGTGCTTCTGACCCGCGGATCGGGTGATCCACGGAATTACAGGGACAGCTCGGGCTCATCGAGATCGAGGACGGGCACGTAGTCCACAGGTATGGCCATGGGCTGTGGACGACTCGGCGGCAGCGTCGGCTGTGGATTCCACGGCCGCGCGCCGTTCAGGGCTTCGGTGGCGGAGGTCTCGGCTCCGCTGGTCGCAAGGATCCCCGCCAGCACGTCGAGCGCGGACTGACCGGCGTTGACGTGGTCGAGGACGTGGTGCGGCTCGTCACCCGCACCGACACCCTCGAGGGGGACGTAGGCGTGGTTGGCGTCGCGGCCGCGGGTCATGCCGACGTAGAGGTGCTCGCGGGTCATCCCGGGTCCGGTGATCACGTGCGCGGTGTCCACGGTCCGGGACTGGGCGCGGTGGGCGGTGATGGCGTAACCGAGCTCGACGTGCTCGGCGACGTAGTCACCCGGCAGCTCCCACACCTCGCCGTCGCGGCCGGGATCGTCGGCGATCGGGGTGACGAGCAGGGCAGCGTCGGGGCAGATCTCGACCACGGTCCAGACCGCGCCGTTGCGCACGAAGTCCCCGTCCGGGCCGGTCAGTCGGCGATCGTTGAGACGAGTGGTGATCCGGTCCCCGACCCCGGCGGTGGTGCCGTCGCGCAGCTCGATCCCCTGGACGCTCGCTCTGCCGGCGAGGGCTCGGTCGGCTCGGGCGCGGGTGTTGAGCTCGAGGACGGTGTCGTTGTCCGCCGCGATCAGCAGCGACTCCCGACCCGCGTCCACGTCGGCGCGCCAGGCGTCGTAGGCGGCGGTCAGCATGGCCTCGCGGTCACCATCGAGGATCCGGCCATGCGACTGATACGTGTCGAGGACGGTGGGGTCGCCGCGGCGCAGGCCGCGGGTGGCGTCGGCCTCCCACGGGTGGGTGAACCGCCACAGTCCGGTCAGCTCGACGGCGTGGGTGACACGGGCCAGCAGTCCGAACGCGCCGCCGGCCTGCACCGCCGACAACTGCGCCGGATCCCCGACCAGAAGCAGCAGCGCTCCGGCCTGCTGGGCCTGGTCCGCGAGGGTCGCGAGGTCGAGGGTGCCGGCGAGGGTGGCCTCGTCGACGATGACCAGCTGACCGGGCCGCATCCGGTACCGGTCGGCCGGGTCGGTGAACCCCCAGTGCAGGGCCATCGACCGTTCGCCGTCCTTCATCTCGGCGACGTGCTGCTGCCGCTCCCAGGTCCGCCCGGCACCGCCGGGCAGGTAGGCGGCGCGGTCGGCGACATCGAGATACCCGTCAGCTCCCGGGCCGGCGGACTTCCAGAGCCAGCGGGCCACCGTCTCGCAGCGGATCCCCAACGACCGCTGCAGCTCGAGCGCCGCCGTCGCCGACGGGGCGAGTCCGATCACCGAGTCCCCGTGCCACCACTGCGACCCCCACAGGTCCGCGAGGGCCTTCAGCGTCGCGGTCTTCCCCGACCCGGCCGGACCGACCAGCACCTGCACCCCGTGCCCGGAGCGCATCACCTGCTCCAGCGCCGCCTTCTGGTCCGCGCCCAGCGTCACACCCTCCATCCACGCCGGGTCCTCTGGCTCGACCGCCGGACCCACCCCGGTCGTCGCCGCGTCGAGGAGGAGCCGCTCCGCCTCGAGGATCCGAGTGGAGGTGTAGCGGCGCGACATCCCGGACCACGGCGATCCGTCGGCAGCGGACGGACCAACCGAGTCGCGGCCGTCCAAGGCCGTGCCGGCGACGGACGAGGCGACGGACACCCCGCGCTCCGGACCATCGGCGGCGGACGGCGCGAGACCGTGTCCGTCGGCGACGGACACGGCGACGGATGGACCGTCGTCGAGCCCGATCGAGGCGACGGACGGTCCGTCGCGCTCGACTGAGGCGGCGGACGGCCCCTCGGGTGTCAGGGCGAGGGTGTCGGGGTGTCCGTCGATCGCGACGCACTGCTCCCGTGCCAGCGCGACCAGGCTCTCGTGGAGCTTGGCTCGGTCCTCGCGTGAGGCCATCGGGACGTGCTTGGTCGCGCGGGCGACCTCGGCCTCGAGATTCCACGCGTTCCAGGTCGAGCGCCGACCCTCCACCTGTGTCACCGCGTAAGTGGCGAAGATGCGCCGGGACTCCGTGCCGATGTCGCGCAGCCGCAAGGGACGCGCGTATTGCCCGGACAGAGCGTCGGCGACCAGGTCCCGCGGCTCCCGGCCGGCGAGCTCGCGGGCGCGCTGCGCCCAAGAGGTCAGCAGGTCCGCCCACGACCGCGCCACCTTCGGCGGGCGGGTGGCCAAGGTCGCGGTCTGGCGCAGCCGGATCTGCTCCACCCGCGTCGGATGCCGTCCGTGCTCGGCGACGAACGCCTCCGTCGCCCGGAACAGATGCGTGGCGATGCCCGTCGACCGCGTCGAGAACGCCTTCAGCAACTCGTCAGGGAACCCGTCGAGCTCAAACGCCGGTGTCGCCCACTCCCCACGATTCCGCCACCGGAACGCCACCGGAAGACGCCGGCTCAGCTCGTCGGCGAGCAGTGCGTCGAACGTTTCCGACAAGGCGACCCCGGCCGCGAACAGCAGCTGCCCGTCCAGGGTCCGCCACGTGCCGTCCGCCGCCTGGACTCTGTTGGCGACAACGACGTGGGTGTGCAGGTTCGGGTCCCCGGTGCGGGTGTCCGGGTGGTCGAACGCCGCCGCCACGATCCCCCGCACCCCGACGCGGGTCGCGCCCGCACGCCCGATCCGAGTGGCGGCCACGCGGGCTTCCAGGATGTCGATGACCTGGTCGACGGCGGCGTGGTGCGCGGCCTGCACCGCCGCCCGCGTCGCTTCGTCGCCGAGCGCCCAGAGCAGGCTGACGGACTTCACCGCCGTGAACGTCAGGTCGTACCCGGCCACACCCGCAGGCCGGGCCACCCCGTCCGCGCCCATCCGGGTCGGGAACGCCCGACCCAACGCCCGCCCCGTGAGGGGATCGCGCGCCATACCGAACACAGCGGTCATCGCAGCCTCAGTGACCTGCGTCCCGCGCTTGAGCCCGCGGCCATCGCCCAAGCACTCCAGCCCCGACCCGAGCCAGCGACCCGGGGGGTTGCCCGACTCGACGTAGTACTCCACCAGCGGCAACTGACCGCGGGGCACGTCGGCCGACGCCGTGTGCGCGAGCAGGTACCGGAACCCGCCCGACGCCGACATCCGATGCACCGACATCACGACCCCCATCACCGCCCTCAGCCCAGGCAGTCGACGACGACTGCACTCACCAGGGAGGTGTGCAGATCGGGAGCGCTACACGCCCATCAGCGCGCAATCCGTGCCGGCGCGGACGATCCCGAACCCGACGGGACGGCGGACAGAACCTCTCCGAACCCGTCGGAACGTCGAGGGACCGGCCCGCGGCCACGACGAGCACCCAGTGCAAGACGAGTGCTGATCATGGGGCCGCATCACTTCCCTCGCGAGGTGCTCGATGGATTCGGCTCACCGTCCCTGACGGGGCGAAGAGCGCGAGCCGTGGAGGATCGCGAGCGCGTGCGAGCGCCATCCGCATCACGTGGCATGGCCGTTCGCTCGAATGTGCTTCGGGTGCCACTGAGCCCGTAGCGTCAGAGGCCTCACCTGCCGCACACTGGAGTACCCATGAAGATGCTCGTGATCGTGAATGGTTCGGCTTACGGCTTGGACTCGACCTACAACGCAATCCGGTTGGCCGGGAATCTCGCTAAGCGAGAAGGCGTCGAGATGACAGTGTTCCTCATGGGTGACGGCGTGACCGCCGCAATGGCGGGTCAGAAGACACCCAATGGCTACTACCAGCTCGACAGCATGCTCACCGTCGTGACACGAGCCGACGGAGGAGATGTCCTATGTTGCGGAACGTGCATGGACGCGCGCGGGATCTCCGAAGACATGCTCATGCCAGGGGCGACTCGCTCGACCATGGACGAGTTGGCAGAGCGCACGATCGCGGCCGACAAGGTACTTGTCTTCTAGCCCGCACTCGGCTCGGTCCGGCGAGACAGGAGGTAGGGCTCGCACTGCTCGCGCGCGGCAGCTTCGGCGCCACATTCATGACACCGCGACCACGGCTCCGTGCAGAACGGGAGGGTCCGCGTCCTGCGCGCCCAGCATTATCTCGGCGTCGAGCAGTTCTTCCCGTTTTCGGCAGCCGCTTGGAAGACAGCGGATAGCTCACCCGGTGTGCCGATCACCAAGACGTTCGGCTAGCCGTTCTGCACCGGGCGAGCCCTTCAGCCCGGAAGGCGTCCGGTACAGGCGGCAGGAGAGACCGGTGGGCTTGCCCTCCTCCGGGAAGAGGTCGGCGCCGCCAGCGACGAAAGTCGGCGATCCGCGAAATTCCAGAGCCATGGCCTGATCTGGCGAGTCGACGACGAACACCTGGATGTCCTCGTCGTGCAGGCCGAGTGAGTCGAGCGCGACACGCAGATCGTGCAGCGCCGGAGCCAGATGGGGGCAGCCGGCGATCGTCAACACGACCAGGTCCAAGTCGTTCACGGCCCTCACCTCTCGACTCCCGGGCGGGCAGACCATACGTCGATCACGAGCACCCGCGTCCAGAAGCCTCGTCCGGCCGCCTCCGCAGTGTCGAGTGGTCGCATTCCCAAAGCTACGATCGCGGTGGCGACGTCGGTTCACGCACGGGCAGCGCGCTCCAAGCGCGGGCCTGATGGTTCGACGGCGTGACGCACACCTTGCCGGATCGCGCCAAACGCGGCGACGGCGGGCGGATCTGGTCGCCATCGTCTTCCTCGTCCTCGAAGGCCGCTGCCATCCGCTTGTCGTATCGCGCGTCGACGCCGCAGCAGCGCACCTGGACGCGTCCCCGCCAAGAGGCCCAGATGAGGTAGGCGACCGGGGCGACCACGAGCGCGGCGAGCACGAACTTCATGGACCCAGGCTAGGGCCTGAAGTCCTGGGGATGTGTGGGCCCGCACACAGATCGGGCGACGGGAAGGCCTCGTGACGCCCACCGTGTTCCCGCGCCAAGGTCAAGCGATGGGGAGGCACAGTGCGAGTGGTGCAAACATGGGGCACGTTGCGCAAGCACGCCCAGGAGCTGGCCGCAACCTTGGGGGTGACTGACACCGAACGCGCGCAGATCTACTCGCGGCGGTGGGCCGAACTCCCTGAGTCGGCGAGGACGGCGAACCAGATGGTGGGCCGGATCGCGGTGGGCTGCGAGGGGACCCACGGCGTGTTCCCTCGGTGCAATCTGACCTGCTCGCCGTGCTACCACTCGGAGGACGCGAACAAGGTCGCGGTCGATGGTGCTCACACGGTCGCACGGGTTCGCGAGCAGATGGCGCATCTGCGCGGCCGGCGAGGAGCCCGCGCGCACGCTCAGCTCATCGGTGGGGAGGTGTCGCTGCTGGACGCCGAGTCGCATGCTGCTGCGCTGCAGGAGATGCGGCTGGCGGGTCGTGAGCCGATGAGCTTCACGCACGGCGACTTCGACGAGGAGTACCTGCGCAGTTTGGCCCTGGGTGGGGACGGACGGCCTCGGTTCGCACGCCTGTCGTTCGCAGCGCATTTCGACTCGCTCATGCGAGGACGCCGAGGCGTGCCGAGGCCCCGCCGTGAGGAGGATCTCGATCCGTATCGGCGTCGGTTCGTGGAGATGTTCGAGCGGCTGCGCCGCGACTACGGCGTGCGCTACTACCTGGCCCACAACATGACGGTGACTCCGGGCAATGTTGCGGAGGTCGAGGGGGTCACGCGTTCGGTGATGCGGATGGGCTACTCGATGCTGTCGTTCCAGCCGGCAGCGTTTGTCGGTGACGACCGCCGTTGGCGCGAGGGTTTCCGCGACGTCACCGGGGACGACGTGTGGGGCGAGATCGAGCGTGGCGCGGGCACTCGCCTGCCGTGGCGCTCGTTGCAGATGGGGGACCCGCGCTGCAACCGATCCGCGTTCGGAGTGCTGGTGGGCGAGAAGTGGATACCGTTCTTCGACGACGTCGACCCTCGAGACGTTCGAGTCCGGGACGCGTTCCTCGAGCACTTCACTGCCGTGCCGCTCGGCGGAGTTCCACTCTGGGTTGCTGCCGCGCGAGCGCTTCAGGTCGCCGCTCGGCATCCTCACGCCGCATGGCTCGGCATCGAGCACGGCTGGCGACTGATCGGCAGAGCAGGTGGCCCCCGCAAGATGCTCGCGGGCACGCGCCTGATGACCTTCGTCATGCATTCGTTCATGGACGCCGCGCAGGTGGCACCGGCGTGGGCGATGCTCCAGGACGGAATCGTGAGCGAGGATCCGGAGGTGCGGGCGGTCCAGGAGCGGCTGCAGGCCTGCGTGTACACGATGTCTCACCCTGAGGCCGACCTGCTCGTCCCCGCCTGCGCCCAGCACAGCGTCTACGACCCCGACGAGAACCGCGAGCTTCGGGTGCTGCTGCCGATCGTCGAGGTCCGGCAACGGTCAGACGGAGGCTCCTCTATCGGTCACCGCGCCGCGGCGGACAAGGCCCGGTAGCCGACCACGATGCGCTGAGCTCCGCTGAGCAGGACGAAGGCGGCCCACACCCAGGCCACCTGCGCCGCCCACCAGGGGATCAGGCACCACAGGGTGTGCACGAGGACCGTCTCGGTGCCTTCGGCCAGACCTCCGAGGAACGACAACGAGCGACCGTCATCGATGCGGGCCGAGCTGCGCTCGGCCGCCGCCGAGAAGGCCAGGAAGGCCGATCCGTTGACGTAGTAGGCGAACAGCACCAGCAGGAAGGGCAGCATCTGCTCGCTCGCCCCGACTGCCACCCCGACGACGAAAGCGCCGTAGACGACGAAGTCGACCGAGATGTCGAGGAAGCCACCCGCTGACGACGGCCCCGGCGTCCGTCGCCGCGCCAATGCTCCGTCCAGGCCGTCGGCGACGCGCGACGCGATCCAGAGCAGCGCCGCCGCCCACCACCATCGGCCCGCGGCAGCGACGGCGCCGCCGAGACCGAGCGCGAGGCCGAGCAGGGTGAGCCGTGCCGGTGTCGCCACCGGGCGGTCGATAGCTCGGGCGAGCCGGTCCACGCCGCCTGCCAGCCGGGGACGCAACGCTGCGTCGATCATCCGATCACCTCCTGTCGTCGGTGCCAGTCAGCCCGCGCGCTGGGAAGGCTTCGGGAGGCTCGCTGTGTTCCCGGGGCGAACGCAGACCGTCACGAGGAGGACCGATGACGTCGGCACGACGTGTGTGGCGACCCCTTGTGCCCCGATCACGCCTGGCCCTGCTGGCCTCGTCCGTCCTGCTTCTCAGCGCATGTTCCGCTGCGGTAGCGGGAACCGGCGGTGCGACGTCATCACCTGCGGCCGGCACCTGGGCTCATACCCTGGCAGCAGCACGTGGGCAGTCGGTGTCGCTGTGGATGTGGAGTGGGGATCCGCAGGGCAACGCGTACGTCGACGACGTGCTGGCTCCCGCCGCGGCCGCCCTCGGCGTCACGCTCAAGCGCGTCCCCATCACGGACACCAAGGACGCTATCGACCGCATCGCGGCCGAGAAGCAGGCGGGAGTCACGGACGGGTCGGTGGACCTGGTGTGGGTCAACGGGGACAACTTCAGCACCGGGCGGCAGGCCGGCCTGTGGGCGTGCGGGTGGACCTCGCAGCTGCCGAGCATGACGTACGTCGATCCGAACGACCCGCTGATCACACATGACTTCGGGACACCGGTCGACGGGTGCGAAGCGCCGTGGCACAAGGCGCAGTTCACCTTCGTCTACGACTCTGCGCGGGTCAGCGACCCGCCTCGCAGCCTGCTCGGCCTGCTCGCTTGGGCGAAGGCGCACCCCGGCCGATTCACCTACCCCGCACCACCGGACTTCACCGGGTCGGTGTTCGTGCGTGAGGCGCTCTACGCGACCGCTGGCGGCTACCGCTCCGTGCCCGCATCCCCTGACGGTTCGAAGGCCACCAGCGAGGCAGACGCGTTGTGGTCGGCGCTGTCGGGGCTCGCCCCCTCGTTATGGCGTCAGGGCGCGACTTACCCCAAGGACTCCATGGCCCTGGACCAGCTCTTTGCTGGCGGCCAGGTCGACTTCACGATGACGTACGGGCCGGCCACGCTCACCGGCTTGGTCGACCGCGGGACCTTCCCGCGCACAACCCGGGTGCTACCCCTCGACGAGGGGACCGTGGGCAACGCCAACTTCTTGGCCATCCCCAGCACCTCAGGACACCAGGCAGCCGCCGAAGTCGTGGCCGACCTCGCCCTCTCCCCTGCCCAGCAACTGGCTGCCGCCCAGCCCTCGGTGTGGGGCCAGTTCACCGTCCTGGACCAGTCGCGGCTCACCCCCGGCGACCGGGCCGCCTTCACGGCCCTGCCCGCCTCCGCCGTAGTGCCGCCGTACGTCGAGCTCTCCCGAAACGCCAACCCCGAGCTAGCGGCGACGTGGGTACCGGTCCTCGACGACGGGTGGCGCCGTCATGTGCTCGCCGGTGGAGCATGAGCCGGTCCGGTTGGCTGCTGCTTGCGCCGGCAGGTGCCCTGCTGGCCGTGCTCGGCGTCGCCCTGGCCAGCGGCCTTCTGCAGAGTCTCGGCGCCGACTCGCTCACCGGCGATGGGCGACTGTCCCTCGATGCGTACCGGGCCCTGCTCGGGGACGAGCCCGTCGTGTCGTCCCTAGGCGTCGGGCTGGTCGTCGCCAGCGCCGCCACCTGTCTCGCGATCACGACCGGGTTGCTGACCGTGGCGGCCGTCCGAGCGGGACGGCGTACCGGACGTGTGGTCGCGACGCTGGCCGCGGCCACCGTGCCGCTGCCGCACCTCGTGGGGGCGGTGGCATTCGCACTGCTCCTCTCGGACTCGGGGTTCCTGGCCCGCATCGTGCATGCCGCGCCCGGATCCTTCCCGCCGTGGGTCGGCGGTCACTGGTATGCGGCCGTCGTCCTGGAGCTCGCCTGGAAGGAGTCGGCGTTCATCGCGCTCGTCGTGCTCGCGGCGTTGCCCGCCGACCTCGAGGAGCGCGAGGACGCGTTGGCCGTCCTCGGCGCGGGCGCGCGACGACGCTGGCTCGCAGTGTCCCTGCCGGCATCGCGAACCGCGCTCGTCGTCGCATCCACCGTGGCCTTCACCTACGCGCTCGGCTCGTACGAGGTTGCCTGGTTGCTCGGACCGGCCCTTCCCGAGACCCTGCCGGAGACGGCCTATCGACTGTTCACCTCGACTGATTTTGCGGCTCGTCCCGAGGCGTTCGCCGCGACGTCCGTGCTGGTGACCGCGTGCCTCGGGGCCACGCTCGCGGGACTCTCGCTGCTGCGTTCCCCCGCACGGACGACGCCATGACCAGGCCGCCGTCCACCCGCTCGAGGGCTCTCCAAGCAACGCTCGCCGTCTGGTATGTCGTCCCGCTTGTCCCGCTTGCGCTGTGGTCGGTCGCCACCCGGTGGAGCTACCCGGCCCCGCTACCCCAGCAGTGGGGCCTCGGAGCGGCCGCCGACCGCGGCGCACTCGTCGCGGCCACCGGTGCCTCGGTCGCGCTGGGCCTTCTTACGGTCGCGCTGGCGGTACCGGCGGGAGCGAGCGCAGCACTCGCGGTGCGCGCTCTGCCACCGCGACTGCTGCGGGTCGCCCAGGTGGCGCTCCTGTCACCCGTCGCGGTCCCGCCGCTGGCGCTGGCGCTGGGGGCCACGCCCGTGCTGCTGCGCCTGCGTGTGCCCAGCCTCGCCGGTGTGGCTCTGCTGCTGGCAGGACTGGCCCTGCCCTACACCTTCCTCGCCGTGCGAGGTGCGCTGCAGGAGTACGACTGGTCCGTGGAGGAGCAGGCGCGGTTGCTCGGGGCCACCACCTCCGTGGTGGTCCGGGCAGTCCGTACGCCCGCACTGCGACGGCCACTGGCGCTCGCCGCATTCCTGGCCTTCCTGATCGCCAGCAGCGACTACATCGTCACCGTGGTCGTGGGTGGGGGCACCGTCGTGACCTTGCCGCTGCTCGTGGCGGGTGCCGCCTCTGGGACGGGCAACGAGCACGTCGTGGCCGTCGTGTCGATGCTGGCCGCGCTGCCGCCGCTCCTCCTGGCTCTAGCCCTGCTCCGTCCGACGATGATCCACAGCCCCGCTCGCGCCGATACCCGCGTGGTCGAACCGGCTCTCGTGCCATGACCGGCGAACTTCGGATCAGCAACGTGACCCGGTGGTACACGGGGACACCGACCCCCGCGCTCGACGCTGTCGAGCTGACCGTGCCCGCGGGCGAGTGCACCGCACTGATCGGCCCGTCGGGATCGGGGAAGACGACGCTGCTGCGGATCGTGGCAGGCCTGGAACATCCCGACGACGGAGAGGTCCTGCTCGACGGCAGCACCATCACGTGCCTGGCATCCGAGCGACGTGGCATGGCCATGGTGTTCCAGCGCCCTGCCCTGCTCGCGCATCTCGACGTGCGGGACAACGTCGCCTTCGCAGCCCGGATGCGCGGCTGCTCACGTCGCACCGCGCGACAAGTCGCCAACGACTACCTCGCCCTCGTGGGGATCGTCGGCATGGGCGACAGAGCGATCACGACTCTGTCTGGAGGGCAGGCTCAGCGGGTTTCCCTCGCGCGCGCTCTGGCTCGGGAGCCGCGAGTCCTGCTGCTCGATGAACCGTTCAGCGCCCTGGACCGACCACTGGCCGACGAGCTGCACGAGCTGCTGCTCGAGCTTCGCGCGATGCTGGCCCCCACCATCCTGCTGGTGACCCATGATCGGGCTGAGGCGGCACGTATCGCGGACTCGGTCGCCGTTCTCGACGACGGCAGACTCCTGCAGCACGCCGCCACTGCGGTCCTGCACGCCCGCCCCGCCAGTGCTCACGTGCATCATCTGCTCGGTGGCCTCATCGCGATCGAGGGCCGGGTCGCAGGGGGCGACCACGTCTCGTCGCTCGGTCGGCTCCGGCTTCCCCCAGACACGCGGCGCGCCGAAGGACCCGGGTTGCTGCTGCTGCGCCACGAATCGTTGCGCGTCGTCGACCGGACCGACGCGGCGGCGGATGTCGTCGGCCAGGTGGTGGAACGACGCGCGGCAGGCGCACGGGACCGACTCTCGGTTGCCTGCGGGTCCCAGGTCCTGCACGTCGAGGTCCCCGCCACCGACCCCGTCCGGATCGGCGACGTCGTCGGGGTGTCGATCCCGATCGAAGCGCGCCACGTCGTGGACGCCGCGGCGCAGCCCGTCGCGCACCCGATGACGGTCTGAGGTCAGGCCTCCGGCCGGTCGATCGACTCGGTCGCGCGCCGCAGGGCCTCCTGGGCACGCCGGACCGCGTCGTCGTCAGGCGTCAGCGCATCGCCGAGCCGACCCAGGCTGCGGTGCAGGCTGCGATACTCCTCAGCCAGGCCCTGGCACCGCACGCAGCCCTGCAAGTGCACCTCGACCTCGCGGACCTCCTCGGTGGTGAGCAGCGCCGAGGGGTCGCGGTCGAGGAAGCGCTGGAGCCGCTTGCGGGTGCGCCGGCACTCGAGCGCCTGCCGGATCGACATCATGCGAACCTCCCGGTGGCGCGCAACGTGGTCCGCATCCGATCGCGGGCACGGCTCAACCTCGACATCACGGTGCCCACCGGGATGCCCAGCGCGTCACCGCACTCCGCGTAGGTGAGCCCATGCACGTCGATGAGCACGAGCACAGTGCGAAATCGCTCGTCGAGCGCCCGCAGCGCATCAGCGACGTCGGTGTCGAGCGTGTTGTCGATCACCGGCTGGTCGGCGGCCACCGGTCGCGCGGCGCCGAACGCCGGTCGCGGGTTGGCCAGTCCGTCCCAGTCGTCGACCAGGTCCGGCCGTGTCCGGCGGCGCAGATTCGACGCGGTGTTCCGCAGGATCGTGAGCAGCCACGCCCGCGGATGCCGGCCGTCGAACGAGTCGAGCGCTCGGTAGGCTCGGATCAGCGTCTCCTGGACGAGGTCGTCGGCGTCCGCGGCCGACCCCGTCAGCGTGCGGGCCACGCGGAGCAGGACGGGGATCTCGGGCTCGACGTAGGCGGCGAAGCCCTCGGCCCGACGATCGCCCGTGAGATCCGCGCCGGTCACCGCACCAGTATCCCCGGCCCCGCGACGCCGCGATCGCACACCCGGACCGTGGGCCCGATCACGGACCCAGGTCGATCCTGGGGGGCAGGGTGCAAGGGCGCCCGAGGCGGCGGTCATCGATCGCCTCGGGCGTCCAACTCGACCACACGGGTCGCGACCGTGCGGCGCACCGACACGGGCAGCGAACGTCCAGCCCCCGCGGTCCGCGCCAGCAGGTCAGCGGCGCGCCGTCGACGCACGGGCGGCACGTCCGGGAGGTACAGGGCCTGGACGGCCAGGTGCGCGTCGGCCGGGCCCTCGAGCGGAAAGGCGAAGCGCAGCGCCTCGTCTCGTGCCAGGTGGAGGCCGCGCTCCCGCAGCAGGCGGGCCACTGTCCTCGAGCGGTAGCGGTGAGGTAGCTGGGGTGGACGACCCAGCCCGACGGCGAGGGGCAGGACGTGGAGAAGGTCCGACAGGTCGAACGGTCGACCCGCTGGGCGGATCGTGGCGAACGTGCCTCCGGGACGCAGCACGCGTGCGACCTCGTCAAGGACGAGGTCGAGCCTGTCGAAGAGCATGATCGCCATGGAGCAGGTGACCGCGTCGACGGACGCGTCGGTCAGCGGCAGCCGTTCGACATCCGCGACGGCCAGGGCCGAGCGCCCCACGCGCACGCCTGCTCGCAGCTCGGGCTCGGACAGGTCGAGCCCGACGTAACCGGTTCCCGGAGGGAGGTGCTGCTGCAGCGGGGCGCTGCCGCACGCCAGATCGACCACCGTGCCCGGCGAGACGGGCAGCGCGGCTACGACCCACTGGTAAGGCGTTCCGGCGTCAGGGTGCGTCGATCGGGTGATCACCGCTTCGGTGATCCCGGGCCGTGCAGCGTGGTAGTCGCGGAGGTAGTCGGCCCAGCCCGCCGAGCGTTCGAGGGGAGTTCTCACCGCTCGCCCGACCTGGCACCCCCGGGCCGCAACCAGTCGAGCAGCTCAGAGATCGACCGCTCGGTGATCGTCTCGGCGTCGCGGAGCACGACCGTCGACACTGATCGGTTCCCGCCGTTGCCTCGCATCAACGGTGCGGCAGCCGCGGCATCGTCCTCGATGTCGCCGCACCAGCTGGGCGTGTACGACGGGATGGTCTCGGGCATGGCACCTCCGCAGCGACGACCTCGACGCAGCAACCCGACGGGCAGACCGATTCCTTCCCGACGGGTGGCGTCGCGGTCGGGAAGCAATCCCGGAGGTCATCGGGTTGCGCACGCGACAAGGGCGGCCGGCGACCCGGAAGGACGTCAGGATGGCCAGGGGCAGGCGCGCGCCAGATCTCGTGGTGGTAGGCGGAGGAACCGCAGGGATCGTGGCTGCGGCGACGGCGGCGGCCCTAGGTGCCGAGGTCGTGCTCGTCGAGCAGCAACGGACCGGGGGCGACTGCCTGTGGACCGGGTGCGTCCCGTCGAAGGCGTTGCTGGCCGCAGCGGCTGCTGCCGCACACGCGCGCGGCGCCGCGCCGCTCGGTATCGACGCGGCGGTCACCGTGCGCTTCGCCGACGTGATGCAGCACGTGCGTGCCGCGATCGCCACGATCGAGCCGGACGACGCCCCGGCGGCCTTGGAGCGAGCCGGCGTACGCGTTGTGCACGGCCGCGCCCGGTTCACCGGACCATGCGACGTGGCTGTGGGCGACGAGACGCTGCCCTTCGAGCGCGCGGTGCTGGCCACCGGTGCCCGTCCCACGATCCCCTCCCTCCCAGGGCTCGCCGACGTCGATCCGCTCACCAGCGACACCCTGTGGGAGCTCGACGCCCTGCCCCCTCGCCTGGTGGTGCTGGGCGGTGGCGGCATCGGCTGCGAGCTGGGGCAGGCGTTCGCGCGACTCGGCAGCGACGTCACCGTCATCGAGTCGTTGCTGCGTCTGCTCCCCCGTGAGGACCCCGACGCGTCGGCGCTCGTCACCGCTGCGCTGCGCCGCGACGGCGTCCGGGTCCTGACCGGGCACGCGGTCACGGCCGTGACAGGTTCCCCCGCTGGGGGCGACGTGATCGTCGGTGGAAGCGAGCACGTGCCGTTCGACCGGATCCTCGTGGCGGTCGGTCGCACACCGGCCACGAGCGGTCTGGACCTCGACCGGGCATTGATCCGATGCGATGCGCGCGGCAACGTCGTCGTCGACCGCCACCTGCGCACCAGCAACGCTCGGATCTGGGCGGCGGGCGACCTCACCGGGCATCCGCAGCTCACCCACGTCGCCGGCGTCCACGGCGGCATCGCCGCCACCAACGCCGTCCTGGGCCTGCGACGAGCCGTCACAGGGCGCGCGGTGCCACGGGTGACGTTCACCGACCCGGAGGTCGCGGCGGTCGGCGCGGGTGCCGACGACCCGGGCGTTCGCTCGGTGACCCGGCTGCACGATCACGTGGACCGCGCCGTGGCGGACGGGAGGACGGCAGGGTTCGCGAGGCTCCACCTCGACGCACGGAACCGCATCGTGGGAGCGACCGTCGTCGGCCCTCGGGCCGGCGAGTCCCTGGCCGAACTGACCCTGGCCGTGCGCCTCGGGCTCCGAGCGCGGGACCTCGCGGCGACGACTCACCCGTACCCGACGTACGGGGACGGGCCCTGGAACGCGGCCATCGACGTCGTGCGCGCCGGGCTCGCCGCGCCCGCCGCCTCCAGGGCCGTGCGCACCCTTCTGGCCGCGCGTCGAGCCCTCACCCGCTGACTCAGGCCCGCCTTACCGCGTGCCCGCCGGTCACGGCCGTCGATCCACCCGACGTCGCGAGATCGGCCAGCGCAGCACGGTCCTGCACGCGGATCCGCCCGCGCCTCGACGTCACCAGCCCCCGGCCCCGCAGGTCGCCGAGCACCTTTGTCACCGTCTCGCGCGTGGTCCCCACCAGGTCGGCGAGCTGCTCGTGGGTCAACCTCACGTCGTCGTCGCCGGAGCCTGCCAACAGCGCGAGAGTCGAGGCCACGCGCGACGGGACCGAGCGGAACACCGCGTCCTCGAGCCGGCGTTCGAGCTCCGACACGCGCTCCCCCAACGTCGTGGCCAGCCTGGCAGCAACCCGCCCGTCGCCGAGCACGAGCCGCTCCACGTCGTCACGGCTCATGAGGCAGACCAGGCTCGGCTCGAGGGTCTCCGCCCCCGAGCCCGCCATGCGCAGGCCGAGCTCGGGCATCTCACCGAAGATCTCGCCACGCTCGACGATCGACATCGTCAGACTGCGGCCATCCTCGGCCAACCGGTAGACCCGTACCCGTCCACGTTTGAGGATGAACAGCACCGGGTGCTCATCGCCGGGGCGATACACAACGGTCGACGCCCCGACCTCGCGCATGGGTGCGGCCCGGGCGATCCGTTCCATGTCCGACGCAGGCAGGTCCCGGAAGATGTCGACCTCCGCCAACCGCCACTCGGGCGCCCAGCGATCCGGACTCCAACCCGGCGGCCGGGCGGCCGTCGTCACCGTCGCGCTCCATCGATGAGGGTCACCAGGTCCTCCGCACGCGGGTTCCCCAACGAGACCACCCGATCGTCGAGCACGTAGGTCGGCGTGCCTACGAACGCGAGCCCGGATGGGACGCCGTGGAGGTCGACGTCGACGACCTCGACCTCCACGGCAGGCAGCGCGCGGGCGACGTCAGCGGCGACCGACCGTGCCGTACCGCACCCGGGACAGTCGCCGGACACCAGCACGGTGAGCCGCTGGCCACTCCCCGAACGGTCAGGCATCCGCGTTCCGGCGCACGACCCATCCGGCGACCAAGCCGAGCACGAGACCGTAGATCATGTGCCCCATCAAGGACTTCCAGACGGTGTCGTTGAACTGGAACAGCGGCATCCCGAGCTTGGCCGGCATCAGCACGAGCGGGCCGAGCACCCACCACACCACCCCGTAGACAAGACCGGCGCCCGCGTAAGCGCCGAGTCGCAGAGCGCGCCCCGCGAGCAGCAACCCGAACAACGCGCCGATGACAGCCGAGATGGCCAGGTGCACCACCCAACCGACAGCGACCGAGCTGCTCCCTACCAGCGCCGCGATCATCGGGATGAAGCCCATCATCTGCATCATCATCCCGAAGACCATGCCGCCGGCGAGGCCTCCGACGACCCCCGCGACGACGGTGCGCGATGCGGGCGATGCGCCGACCTTGGCGACCGTGGTGGATGTAGTCGTGGTCATGTCGTCTCCTCTGGTTACGTGCTCGGACGAGCGTGACGACGGTAGGAGCGTTCGCGGCACTCGTCGGTGGGCCAGCCCACGTTCGTCCGGACGGCCCGGGAACCCGTCGGGAATCGTCGGCCATTCCCGCAGGGTTCCCGAGCCGGCGGACAAGGAGTGGACCATGGGCGTTGCCGAGGAACGAGCGACGGATCTGGCGTGGTCGAGATGGAGCGAGTGCGCCACACTCATCGCGCGGGGCCGAACGGTTCGCCCCGCCGCCCGGATCGCACTCGTCGTCGGAACCCTGCTCACCGTGGTCAACCAGTTCGCCGTGCTGACCTCGGGTGATCACAGCCCTGCGACCGCGGCGCGCGTGGCCGCCAACTACGCGATCCCCTACGTCGTCTCGAGCATCGGGTTCCTGTCCGGCTTCCGATCTACGCGCTCCGACTGAACGCGCCACGTGGCCACCTGCCGAGGTGCGCCCGCCTCAGGCCCGCTGCTTCCGCGGTTTCGCGGCCTTGGGCGGCATCTCCGCCACGAACGCCAGGGACCGGGCGATCCACGAGGTCGCCTTCGAGCGTGGCGAGCGCCACGCCGAGGGCAGCGTGACGTAGCCGCCCATCGGACGCTCCGGCGGCCCGAACGGGCCGGCTCCCGCGATCGCCAGCAGGGCCTCACGGTCCTCAGCCGACAGCTTCACGCCGACGTCACCACCGAACGAGCCCATGAACATGTTGCCGTTCACGTACGCCCCGAGGTTGCCGAACATCGGCTTCACGACGACGTCTGGCCGGTCCGGGACCAGCGCGAGGAACCGCGCCTTGTCCTCGTCGGTCATCCTGGGGATCTCCACCTACGACCTCCGATACGAACCGACCGATGCGTGCCATGACGGGCCGTCGTTCACTGCCTGGAACGGGCGGTCGACAACATGATCTGACGCGACTCTAGGCCTGGCGGACACAGCGCGGCGATACTGACCTCTCTCAGACCAGGCGCTCTCGGAGGTAGCACCGTGGAGAAGTACCTCGTGCTCTACCGATCCACCATGACCGCAGGCGAGCAGATGGCCGCCGGCACCCCGGAACAGCGACAGGCCGGCATGGAGGCTTGGATGGCCTGGGGCGCGTCGGCCGGCGATGCTCTAGTCGACTGGGGCTCCCCCACTCAGCCTGTCTCCGACGGCGACCCCGGTCCAGCGGGTTGGGTGGGCGGATACTCCATCCTGGAAGCCGAAGATGACGACGCCGTCCAGCAGATCCTCGCCGCGCACCCGCACCATGAGGTCGGCACCATCGAGGTGCTCCGACTGCTGCCCATGCCGGGCTCGATGTGACCTCGAGCCACCAAGATCATTGGTGCCATTCTGGTTGCCATTCTCGGCAGTTCCGGTCGATTCGCGCACGAACGCGGACGTGCGCATGTTGCCCTGACCTGCGGAAATGCACTTTCGGGACTTCCGCCGAATGCGCTCCGAGCCCTCTCTTAATCCGCGGGTTGTAGGTTCAAGTCCTACGCGGCGTACGTGTGCAGAGGCTCGGTCTTCGGACCGGGCCTCTGCTGTTTCACCTGCGGCGATACCCGATTTGGGCTCGTCTTCTGAACCCATAGACAGAGCCTCCAGAGACCCTGCCTCGAGGGCGTCTTCAGGGGACCTGGGTTCATTCTGGGTTCGGCGGTCTGTGCGCGGGACCAAGGCGGCTGCGGCGGTGGCGGCTTGCTGGCCGACCCCTTCGAGTAGGTGCGAGTAGGTGTCCGAGGTGATCGCGAGTGAGCCGTGTCCGAGTCGCTTGCTGACAACGGCCATCGGGACGCCGGCGGCGAGCATGAGGCTGGCCTGCCCGTGGCGTAGGTCGTGGAGCCGCACCGGTCGGAGCCCGGCAGCGTCGGAGAGTTCGCGGAAGCGTTTGGTGACGGTCTCGGGGTGCAGCGGCGAGCCGTCCTCCTTGGTGAAGACGTGGCCGCTGTCGACCCAGGCGCTCCCCCACTCGTCGCGTTGCTGCTGCTGGCGAAGCTGGTGGCTGAGCAGAGCACCGATAGTGGCTTCGTCGAGGTCGACGACACGGTCCTGACCGCTGGCGGTCTTGACCGGGCCGACGTGTGTGGCGTGACCGAGCTGCACGATCTGACGGCGGACGACCAGCCGGGACCGTTCGACGTCGATGTCGTCCCACCGCAGGCCGAGGAGCTCACCACGTCGTAGGCCGGTGAAGGCCGCGACCTCGTAGAGCGGGCCGAGGGGGTCTGAGGCGCAGTGGTCGAGGAACGCACCGAGCTCGTCGGCTTCCCACGGTTGCACGTGGGGTCGGGTAACCCGGGGGAGTTCGACGTCGACGGCGGGGTTGTAGGGGATGTAGCGGGCCCGCTTGGCGCTGGCGAACGCGGAGCGCATGGTGGCGTGGATGCGCCGCACCGTCGCCGGCCCCGGCGTGCGCCCCTTCTCCTTCGGCACGGCCGCGAGGCGGAGGACTTCCTCGACGTGCGGAGGTCGCACGTCGCGCAGGCGGAGGTTGCCGATGACGGGGGTGATGTAGCCGGTGATGTGCCAGCGGTAGGAGCGCTCGGTCGTCGGGCGCAGGCCGTTGGCGACCTTCTTGGCCAGCCAGTCGGTGAGGAACTCGCTCACCGTGAGGTTGCGGTCATCGGTCCAGGCGCCGGTGTTCTGCGCTTCCGCGAACGCGGTCAGCGCGGCCTGGGCGTCGGCCTGGGTCGCGAACCCGCCCCGCTTGACCTGGCGGCGTTTCCCGTCGGTGCTGCGGGTCTCGGCGGCGAAGTACCAGCTGCCGTGCTTGCGCTTGCACGCCAACACCTTCCCGGCCTCGTTCGTCACCGGCGCGCAGGGGCAGCGCTTGAAGGTGAACCCGCCACTCATGCGACACCCCTCCTCGATCCCCGAACCACTGGCACAGGCGCCTGCCCGTGGGTCCCGTCGTTGATTGTCGGCTCCGCCGCCGACACCGGCAACGCCCTCGCGATGGTTCCGTGGACGTGACTCGCACCCTGCCCGGGTCCCGCGTCAGAGGCGGGTTCCCGTTCGGCACCGAGCAGGCGGACGAGCGGCTCGGTCGGGATCTTGATCAACGTCCCCACGTGGAGCACGGTGGTGGGCCACTCCCCTCGGCGGACCAGCTCGTAGGCCAGCGAGCGGCCGATGCCGAGGACCTTCGCGGCGGTGGGGACGTCCAGGACGGGTGGGAGTTCGTCGAGCTCATTGCGGTTCATCTCGGCCTCCGGGTGGGGTTGTCTCGGGCTCGGGACTGATGAGTCCCTCTATCTGGAGGTGTGCACGACATATCGGCAACACCGAGTTCGCTGGGCCACGATCCGGACACGATCCGCATCGCCGTCCGCGCACGTCCGTCTGCTCTCGCGTGGTGGTGAAACGCGGCGTTCCTGCGGGGTCATCGGCTGATCCCGTGGTCGCGTCCATAGCGGTGGCCGTGGCTGTGGCTGCGGTGGGGTGGGTCGTGGTCGACGGTGAACGGTTCCTGTGCCCGCGTGGGCTGGGTGGGGTGGAGCCGGGGGTCGTCGGGGCCGGTGTAGACGTTGGGGTCCTTCACGTCTCTGCTGTCCCAGGTGGCCCACTCCTGGCGGCGGCGTCGCCGAGCCTGGGTCTCGTCGCTGTCGCGCTGGGTGGTGTCGGCGTCGACGACGGCGGCGTGTTGGGTGACGGTGGCGTCCTGGGTCCCGAGGTAGGTCAGAGCCTGGTCGAGGTCGCCTTCGCTGCGCCGCACCGCAGCCTCTGCGGTGGTGCGGCGTTTGCGGGCCCAGAACGGCACCCGCTCGAGCTCCGCCCGCTGGGACTCCAGCTCGGTCCTGACGCGGGTGACGTGATCGGCTGCCATGTCGCGGCGAGCCCGGGCGCCGGCGAGGGCGTCGCGGTTGCGTTGGTGCTCGCGCGGGATCGCCGGGCTGGGCCGGGCTGCCTCCTCGCGGGCCCACGCCGCCTCGCGCGCGGCGTGGACGGGCGGGTCGAGGAGGGCGTGCGCGGCACGCTCGCGTCCGCTGGTCGCGACCGCGCGGGCGAGCATGGCGAGCGCGGCGTCGAGGTCGGGCCGTGCGAGCTGCACCCCGGGGCTGGAACTGGTCATGGCGTCACCCTGGGCTGGCACCCCTTGCCGCGAGCCTGGCCACGGTTCCTGCCCGTCTTCCGCCAGCCCGGCGGCCAGGGGTCCGGGGTATGGACGCGACCCTGGCCCTGCCCCGGCCTTCGTACCGGATGCTGTCGGCGGGTGCCGGTGGGGGCCGGCGTCTCCGGTGGCCAACTCCGGGGTGGTGTGGACGTGGTTCTCCAGGCGCCCGCGCGACATCGCGACGTAGAGGTGCTCCCGGTCGAGGCCGGCGCGGGCCAGGACGATGCCGACGTCCGCGGTCGCGCCCTGCGCGCCGTCGATCGTGGCGGCCCACCCGTACTCCGCGTGCCGGGCCAAGTAGGCGCCGGGGAGGGTGAGGGTGCCGCGGCCACGCAGGTCCGCCACGACCAGCCCACCGGTGTCGCTGGCGGCCAGGACGCGGAACCGGTCCCCATTGCGCAGGGTCTCGCCCCCGATCCGGGTGCGGCTGTCGTTCTTCTTCGCCAGCAGCACGTCCCCGGCCCGCCAGGACCGCTGCTCGACCTGGCCACGAGTCGACGCCGATCGGGTAGCGATGACGGCGAGGTTGGGGCCGGTGACAGCGCCGGTGGCGATCGCGACAGCGCGGGCGCGGGCGTTGAGCGCGTTCACGTCCGTCCACGCCCGCGCCAGCATCAACGCATCCCGCCCGGTGATCGTGGCTGTATGCCAGCGGTCGAAGACCGCGTCCGCGGCGTCCTCACTCGACGCCGCCGGGTGGACCCGCCCCCGCTGCGCATAGATGTCCAGGACGCCCGCGTCGCCGGCTCGTAGGCGCAGTGTGGCGGCGGCTTCCCACGGGTGGGTGAACCGGTGCAGCTCGGTAAGCTCGATGACCTGACCGCTCAGCTTGTGGGTGAGGTGCTCGAACATGCCACCGGGGGCGTTGACCGCACCGATCTGCCCCGGGTCCCCGACCAGGACCAGACGTGCTCGGTGCTTCGCGACGTAAGCGGTGAGGGCGTCGAGGTCCGCGGTGGTGAGCATCGAGGCCTCATCGACCACGACCACCTCTCGCCGCATGTATCCCGGATCGGACGGGACCTTCACTGGCGTCGGGTTGGTCGCCTCGTTGAGCAGCCAGCGGGCCACGGTCTGACCCGGTGCGCCGGTCGCCTTCGCGAGCTCGGCGGCGGCACGCGCGGACGGGGCCAGCGCGGTCACGTCCTTCCAGTCGTTGCCCCAGACCACCGTGGCCGCGGCCAGGGTGGTGGTCTTCCCCGCCCCCGCCGGTGCGGTCATCACCGTGACCAGGTCACGAGTCGCGATCAGGCGCACCACCGCCCGGGCCTGCTCCTCGGAGAGCCCCGCCTCGCCGGACAGCAGCAACGCGACGAAGTCCGGGCGCAGCCGCTCCGGGGACCGGAACCCACCCGTCACCGCCCGGTCCAGGATCCGAGCCTCGGTCTCCACCAGCTCCCGCGACGCGTAGCGGGCATCGGAAGCGCGCGCGCTCACCCCGGACGGGTCCGCACCCAAGGACACCGCGCCGGAGAGCCCGACCTCGGTGAGCGCGAGGTCGGTGATCTCCTCCACCCACGCCACGGCATCGGCCGCCGACCTCAGCCGGGGGTCCCCCGTCGTCGGGACCCGCGACGCGACCGCGACGGCCAGGTCCGCACGGGACCAGATCGCCTTGCGCCGCCCGACCTCGGTCACCGAGTCCACCAGCACCGCTCCCGACCACCCGGACGGCACCGGAACGTTTCTCGCCTGGGCGTTCGCGGTCCGGACGGAGTCCGTCACCGCGTCCGCCTCGAACCCCAACGCCGCCGCCTGCGCCGCCCATAGGGCACGACGGTCACCCTCGGGGACGGGTGCGTCCTTCGCCGGCCTCGTCGAGAGCACCGCCGTCTTGATGATCCGCGCGCGCTCCGCCGCGGACACCGGGCGGCCGAGGGCGTCCTCGGCGTCGGCGATCGTCGGGACCGCGTCCGCCATCACCGCGGACGTGCGCGAGGACCACGCGGCCATGAGCGGCTCGGGGACGCCGGCGATCTCGGCCTGACCGTGCTCGGACACCGGCCCGAACGACACCGGCAACCGCGCGCTCAGCTCCGCCCGCAGCGCGGTCTGGTAGATCACACCCGCGGACTTCTTGTGGTGGAAGATCTCGTGCCCGTCCAACGTCCGCCACGCCCCATCGACGCAGCGGACCTTGTTCACCACCAGGGCATGGGTGTGCAGCTGCGGATCCCCCGTGCGCGACGTCCGATGATCGAAGCACGCGGCCGTGAACCCAGCCAAGGAGATCTGCTCGACACCGTCACGGCCACGTCGCGACAGCGACGCATGGGTCTCGAGGTAGCCGAGCGCGGCGTTGACCGCCGCGGCATGTGCCGCGTCGATCGCGGCCATCGTCCGGGCGTCACCCAACGCCCACAGGGTGCTCACCGACTTCGGCGCCGAGAACGTCAGGTCGTACCCCGTGACCGCATCCGCGCGCCAGGCTGACCCCAGCGCGACACCTGTTGTCGGGGACAGGGCGCGACCGAACAGTGCTTCGAGTTCACGCTCCTGCACCTCGGCACCTGCTGTGAGGCCGAGCTGCGCGAGGCCGGACCCATGCCAGCGGCCAGGGGTGTCGCCGTGCTCGGCGTAGTACTCGCACGCACCACCCGCGACGCTGCGCTGGTAGTACCGCCAGGAGGAACGACCGATCTTCGCACTGGACAACACGAAACATCACAACCCGGAAACCCGTTGAGCCACAATGGACTCAGGGCCAGACGGTACACGCCGCCGATGCACATGTCTGCTTCGATTTGCGGCAGGTGGCTGTCACTGGTCGGGCGCGATGATCGGTCGGTGACGGCGTGGCAGTGGACGGTCTCGACTGGACGGAGGCGGACGATTCGTCTCGTGTGGTCGACGTTGGAAGTTGATGTCGCGTTCGCGCGTGTCGTCGGCGACGGACCGCCGATGGGCCGCCGCTCCGGCTGCCCCGCGTCGCGCGACCCACGGCCTCGCCGAAGCCCCGCAGACCCCCGCCACTCCGAAGGAACCACGCGAGCCAGCGCCGATGATCTCTATAGCGCTATCGCCCAGCGATTCGATAGGCACGATGCGACCGCGCCTGAGGTGAGAGCAGTCCAGGAGCGTCTGACTAACGCGCGCAGGGTCACGCGGCACAGCGTCCGGTAACTGAGGGGAACGAGACGAGACACAGCTCAATCGATCGCGTCGAGTATCCATCGAGCCGCAAGTTCCCACTCCCCCAAGGGAAGAAGGGTAGGTACCAAGACCCGCCTCCTCCTGCGGTGTTTCAGCACGTCAGATGCTTGTCGAAGTGCAGGCGGCGGGGGTCGAACCGGGTTGGAGCCCGGGAATCCGTTGGTACTCGGCACGTTCGAGCACGGGGCGGACATGGATGTAGCGGGACGGACGTGGTCCCTTCGTGACCCCCTATTGACACCGTCAACGCCATTCGTTCGCCATGGCGGGAGCGCACGTCCCCTCCCGTCACACCATCGGCCGGCAGGGCGTGAGTTCGTGCCCGTGACCACGAAAGAAAGTGTCCCGCTTCTGGCCTCTGCTCAAGTCCGCCCTCGGGCACATTCGATGGCCGAACGCTGTCACCGACCCAGGAATCCCGCCGCTCCGAGCGGTTGCGTTTCAAGGGCGGCCAAACGAGCAACTCCGTCCAGGACAATCGCCGCGTCCGGCGCCATCTTGGCGAGCGTCAGGGACATCTTGAGACTCGCCGGGATCGTCAATCGCAGGGACTCTCGGGCAAGATCAGCCGCCCGGGCGGCACCGTCGCAGCCTGCCCGACGCCACTGCAGCGGGCCGGGATCAACAAGCCGCACCGCAGGGACCGCGCTTGGACGCAGGTTTGCTCCCGACGGCGCCCCGCGTCGGGGGACTGCCTGCTGGTGGGGTGCAGTTTGTGCGCTCGGCCTCTGGGCAGGGAGTGGCCGTCATGGCGGCAAAATCTGGACGCGCCCGTTGAGCAAGCGAGCGGGGTACGTCCTGACTGGTTTGGTTGCCGGCAGGTTCAGCGCGGCTCCGGTACGCAAGTCGAACCTTGACCCGTGCATCCAGCACTCGATCGTACGGTCGGCGACATCTCCCTCGGACAGAGGCACGGCCGCGTGGGTGCACTCGTCGTGCACGGCGTAGATCTCCCCGCACGTGTACACGAGGCAGACCGCGACGCCCTCGACAAGGATTCCGAGTGGGACATCGGGTTCAAGGTCACGGAGCTCGCGAACGGTTAGCCACGTCATGTGCTCACCTCACCTGTGGCGCTGCGCGCCACGCGGGCGTCGATGAGATCCCATGTCTCCCCGTCCAGGGCGATGGCTGCGGCGGGGAACATCCCGTTCTCCTCCCGGTCGATGTGGTGGCGCATCAGCATCTCCAGCGTGGCGGCCGCCTCGAGATCCCCGCCGGACACAAGGGCGAGTAGCGAGTCGAGCTCGCGGTGCTCCGCACAGAGCGAGTCGATGGGAGCGGTGAACTCCGAATCACACCGCAGTTCAGCGAACAGGCCGACCTCCTCGCGGACCGCGTGCGGCTCGAGCAGCGCAGCGACCACTGCTGCCGCGGTCCGTGCCGCGGCGGCGTCCCCCACGGCTGCCGCGCGGCTGAGCAGGCCGGTCGCATTGATGATCGCCTCGTGCTCGGACATGAGCTGACCGATGACAGTGATGGCGCGGCACCCGCAGTAGGAGCACATGGCTAGCGGGTCCGGGTGAGCCGGACCCGCCAGGCGTCGGGTCCGCGCTGGTCGTAGGACACTCCGAAGGCGCCGGGCTCCCGCTCCTCGAGCTGCCTGAGCAGGGGTAGCGGGTCGTGAGGCGCGACCAGGACGAGGGAGCCCGCGAGGGGAACCGCACCGACGGCACCGAAGACCGTCGCATGTCGGATGGCGTGCGGAACGTCTCGGACGTCGAGGACCGGCGCGTCCTGGTCGCCGTCCGACCCACCGCAGCCGCACGCCGCCCCATGAGTCTCGGCGGAAACTGTCGCTGCGGCCGGGCGATCGCGATGGTCCGGGGGATCTTCCCGTACGTGTTGCTCGTCGGCTCCGAGCAGTTCGTGCATCCCGGTCAGGATCTTGGTCAACGACACCGACGGGTCGGCGGCGATCCGCGGCAGGAGCAGGTCGTTCTCCTTGGCGAGATGTACATCGAACAGCACGCGCAGGGCGTTCGCCCCCGCGGCCGCTCGCACCGGGTTCTCGGTCGCACGGACCTCTGCGACCAGGCTCTCTAGGACCCGGTGCTCGGCGAGCATCGACTCGACTAGGAGCCGGGCTCGCTCGTCGGACACGGCCGCCGGGTACAGGGTGGACTCCTCCGCCGCTGCGTGCGCAAGCAGCTCGCCGGTGCAGAAGTCCAGCAGGCGGTGCCGGGCGGTGTCCGCGGCGTTCACAGCCACTCCGCGCACGCCCGCGGCGGCGGTCAGGAGCGCGTCCGTGAGCGAGGTCAGGGCGCCGGCGAGTTCGGCGTGGTGTCGGACGACGGCGGCCACGGCGTCGGACTCGGCCTCGCTTGACGCGAGGACCACCCCGGTTCGCGACGATGTCGTAGCCGCAGGAGTGCCACGGTTCGGGGTGGTCTGCGTGATGTCCACGATGTTCTCCTCAGTTGCGCCGACGGGTAGCCGGCTGCCTCATTATTTAATACACTGTTGTACGTGGAAATTCTAGGGCCGGCGCCTGCTCGGTACGACACAGCGGCGGTGCCGCTGTCCCCGCAGCGCGCCCGCGTGCTCGAACATCTGCAGGGGTCCGCTGCGGCGGTCACGGTGGAGTCGCTGGCGACGCGACTGGTCCAGCACCCCAACACGGCGCGCAAACACCTCGAGGGCCTCGTCGCGCGGGGGCTGGCCACGAGGTCACCGGCGCCGATCCTCGGTCGCGGCCGGCCCGGGTGGCAGTACACCGCGGCCCTTGGCCAGGCCGAGCCCGACCCTCGGGTCCGCGACTATGCCGGCCTCGCTGGGGCGCTGGCAGCACACATCTCGCGCACGAGCAGCGACCCTGGGGCTGACGCGCTGGCCGCGGGCGACACCTGGGGTCGCTCACTCGTCACCGACCCGTCGGCCCGGAGCCCCACGCACGCCCGTCGCCAGGTCGTCGGCCTGCTTGCCCGCCTCGGGTTCGACCCCAGCGGCGACGCCCGCGGCGCCAAGGTCCGGTTGCGGCGTTGCCCGCTCCTCGACGTCGCCCGCGCCCAACCCGACATCGTCTGCCCGCTACACCTCGGCCTCGTCCGTGGAGCCCTGGCCGAGCTGGGCGGGGACCCGCAACGCGCCCACCTCCGTCCCTTCGCCGAGCCGGGCGCCTGCCTGCTGCACCTCAACGATCCGATCGCCTGAGCACCGGCACGACACGCGTGACCCGGCACCCTCGACCTCCAAGCACGGGAAGGAACACCGCATGAACAAGATCTCGCTCGACGCCGTCGCCCGCGAACAGCTGAGGCTCGCCCATCGCGCGGCCAGCGGACGCAGCGCCGAAACGGTCTACGGAGGTCACGAACGCGTGCTGCGCCAGACCCTGATCGCCCTGACCGCGGACACCACCATGGCCGAGCACGAGAGCCCCGGTGACGCGACCCTCCTCGTGGTTGTCGGCCGTGTCCGACTCTCCTCCGGCAGCGACGAGTGGGAGGGGCGGGCCGGGGACCTGCTCGTGATCCCCGCGGCACGCCACACCCTCGACGCGCTCGAGGACTCCGCCGTCCTGCTCACCGTGGCCAAGACCCCATGACGATGCCCGAGCACGTGTGCGACGGAGAGGACCTCCACACGGACCTGACCCACCTCCACGAAGCCCTCACCGTGACCCGCTCCGAGGCTCTCGCCGATCCCCGCAACCAGGTCGAAGGGCTCGACCAGGCGGCGTGCGGTCCACACCTCAAGCACCTCGCCGAGCTGGCGGCGGCCGCCGCCGCGGGGTGGCGCCTCCGCCCGCGACTGGCGCGGCGACGTCCTCGCTCAGGTCGGACCGTCGGCGGCCGGGCCGTTGGACAGCGCGGAGATCTGCATGCGCCAAGCCGGCCTCTGGCCATGGAGACCCTGACTGCTCCTCGCAGTTCTCTGGAACCGTCCCGGCTACCGAGCGCCGTCGTCGGCAACCCTGAGGACCCGCGATCACAGCGATCGCCGTCGCAAGCGGACCTGGGCCAGCCACGCGCGTCGCTGCCGACCGGGGTGGCGGCGCAGCCACGTGATGGCGGCACGGCAGGGACTGAGCCTCCGCCCGGAACGAGGCGTGCGCAGATCATGCACAACGGCAGCTCGGCAGACGCGTCGCACGAGATACTCCACCACGTGACCGCGGCAGCAACCCCGCACGTGACTGAGTCTCGGGCGCAGCGCATCCGCGCCGGGGTGAGCGGCCTTCACCCTGGCTACTTCGCCCTGGTCATGGCCACGGGCATCATGTCGATCGGAACCAGCACCGCCGGGGTGGGCTGGCTGTCGCTGTCACTGCTGTGGCTGGCCGTGATCTGCTACGTCATCCTGGTGCTGCTCCTCGCATGTCGCCTGATCGCCTTCCGGCACGACCTGGTGAACGACCTCAGCGATCCGGCGAGAGCCTTCGGGTTCTTCACGTTCGTGGCCGCCACGAACGTGATCGGAGCCCGGCTGGTCGGCGATGGGCATCGCGAGGTCGTCGTCGGGCTGCTGGCGGTGTCGTCCCTGGCTTGGCTCTTTCTGGGGTACTTGATCCCGGCCATGGTGGCGCACCGGCCCAGGACCGACCCGGCGTTGCGCGGGGTCAACGGGAGCTGGTTCATCTGGGTCGTTGCCAGCCAGTCCATCGCCGTGCTGGCTGCGACCCTCGAGCCACAGGTCGACGTGGGCCGGCGCGAGCTGGCGCTCGTCGCGGTGTTCTCCTGGTCGGTCGGGCTGTTCCTCTACGGCACCGTCGGTGTGCTGGTGGTCGTCCGGCTGCTGATGTTCAAGATTCAACCGGTTGAGGCCACCCCGCCGTACTGGGTGGCGATGGGTGCCACCGCTATCAGCGTGGTGGCGGGGTCGAAGATCGTCGAGATGGCGAAGGCACCCATGGTCACGGCCACCAGCGCCCTGATCGCTGGCCTGGCCGTGCTGTTCTGGGCCTTCGGAACGTGGCTGATCCCGGCGCTGCTCGCCGTCGGCTATTGGCGGCATTTCCGGCACCGCGTCCCGCTGGTGTACGAGCCCTCGATGTGGAGCATCGTGTTCCCACTCGGCATGTACGGCGTCGGCTCTGCGTACCTCGGTGAGGTTGACGACCTGCCGATCGTCAAGGCCATCGGTCACGCCGAGATCTGGGTGGCGCTGGCGGTGTGGGCGATCGTCTTCGGTGCGATGCTGCACCACCTCGCGCGCACCGTGTTCAGGGCCGACCCACCTCGTTGAGCCGTCATCTACCGACTGTTGCCGCTCCCGAGATCTTCAAAAGCGCTCCGCAGCCGTGTGGGCGGCGACGTGGTCGATCACCTGAGCCTCGGGCTACTCATGACCGCAGCGTGCGAGAGCTACCCCGCGGTACACCGCACCTCAGACCGGCGGGTGCGGTCGAAGGAGCGCCACATCAGCCCGTAGCGCCCTGCTCTCCGAGCAGGTCGACGAGCACGATCGCATGACTGGTCTCGAGGCGCCTGGAGGCAGTGAGCAGCGTGACGTTCCTGCGCTTGGCGAGGGTACGCAGGTGGCGCACGGCTTCGATTCGTTCGGGATCCTCGAGCTCGGTCCGGTATCGCTCGCGGAACTGTTCGAACAGTTCGGGGTCGTGTCCATACCAGGTGCGGAGTTCCACCGACGGGGCGACGGTCTTGCACCACTCGTCGAGATCCGCCCTCACGTGGGACAGGCCTCGAGGCCAGAGCCGGTCGACGAGCACCCTGGCGCCGTCGCCCCACACGCGCCCGTCGTAGGCGTGTCCCACTCGGATCTTGTGCGGGTGTGACATGCGCCGGCTCCTCTCGTGCACCTCAACGCACGAGCGGGGTCACGCGAGCCAGGCAGCAACCGCTACCAAGGCGAACATCGCGAGCTCGACCAGCCCGATGACCTTGGCTCGCGCGGGACGCCGCCCGACGAGGAACGCGCGGACGGCCAGTGCGGCGAACGGCACGACCAGGGCCCAGCCTTCGGGCAGCCCCCACTTCGCGGCCAGTGCGACCGAGACCACCACCGACGAGACGGCGAACGCACGAGAGGCTCGTGCGTACCGCGGATCTCGTCGTTCGCGGATCAGTGCCTTCACGTGCAGCGTCGAGCCGGCCAGCACCAGCCAGCAGACGACGGTGAGGACGGCGATCTGCGCGGGCACGGTGCCGGGCAGCGGCACCGTGCTCGCGGCGGTGCTCACCGCCCACGTGACCGGGACGAGCAGTGCGCACTCCGTGACGACGACGAGGTCGTTGGCCAGGGCACGCTCGTTGTTGCGCCGTGCGTAGCGGACGTTCACCGCGACGAGCGCGAAGAGCACCACCCCCACCCAGGCGAGCCACGGGAACCGGAGAAGCAGGAGTGCAGCGGGTACCGCGGCGAGGGCGGCCCACAGCACGAAGGGGCGTCGGAATCGTTCGGGGCGGCGGTCGCGCAGCAGGCGCCCGCCCGCGTAGCTCGCGGGGTAGGCCGCGAACCACGCGACCGCGAGCACGACCGTCCACCACGATGGCGTCACAACCGTGCAGGCGAGCACGAGGGGCAGCGCCAGGAACGCCCACGCCCCGTGCTGTGGGGGCAGGACCGGTGCGCGTCGTCGAGCTGCCGGCCGCGGGGCCGTCGAGGTGCTCACTTGTGTTGCACCGGCTCCCATCCGCGGCGCGGCGCGCGCGCTGAGCCCTCGGGGTCGCGGCTGCGGTAGACGAGGTAGGGCCGCGTCAGGTAACCGACCGGGGCGCTGAAGATGTGCACGAGCCTCGTGAACGGGATCAGCGCGAAGAGCAGCATGGCGAGCACCGCGTGGATCTGGAACGACGGCGGTGCGAGCACCATGCCGCTCGCGTCGGGGCTGAAGACGAACAGGCTGCGGAACCAGACGGCGACCGTCTCGCGGTAGTTGTAACCGCCCGGGTACTCGCCCGTCACGTTGAGCAGGTTGATCGCCACGGTGTTGTAGACCCCCAGCAGCACGACAGCTGCGAGCATCACGTACATGAGCTTGTCCATGCGCGTTGTCACGGTGAAGACGCGGCCGACGGTGCGCCGGCGGTAGATCAGGATCGCAAGACCCACCACGACCATGACCGCCGCGATCACGCCGAACGTCACCGCGGCCACGTGGTAGAGGTGCTCGCTCACGCCTACCGCGCTGGTCCAGCCCTCGGGCACGACGAGTCCGAGGATGTGCCCGCCGAGAGCCATGAGGATGCCGAAGTGGAACAGGGGGCTGCCGATGCGGAGCAGACGCGACTCGTACATCTGCGACGAGCGGGTGGTCCAGCCGTACTGGTCGTAGCGGTAGCGCCAGAACATGCCGATCGCGAACGCAACCGTGGTCACGTAGGGCAGCACGACCCACAGGAAGGTCTGGGTGGCGGTCATGTCCGGGCTCCCACTCGCAGCGACTCGACGGGGATGAACGGGGTGAGGCCCACCATCTCGGTCGGCGGACCGCTCGCAGCCAGCTCGGCGGCCTTCGGTCCGGCCATGCCGGTGGGCACCACCGTCAGCAGGGCTGCGGCGACCTCGGCGTACGGCGAGTCGAAGCCGTCGAGCGCGTGGTGCAGCAGCTCGAGCCCTGCGCGGTTGCGCCCGAGGATCCCGAGCGCCGACTTGAGGTCTCCGACGGCGCCGAACTCCAGCACCACCGGAAGGAAGTCCGGCAGCTCGCCGTCGCCGATCGTGAACCCCACGCTCTGGTAGGCCTCCTTGAAGCCCACGAGCGCCATGCCACGACCACGGGTGTCGCCGTTGAGGAAGTAGGTGAGGTAGAGGCACGCCTTGCGACGACGGTCGAAGATCTCGACGTAGTGCTCCTGGGCGCGGAGCACGTCGGTCGACGCCAGCCAGTCGAGGAACCGCGCGAGCGGGTCGCGTGCCTGCGCCGGGAGCACGGCGAGGTGCTCACGGACGAGCGGGATGCGCTCCACCGTCGCCTCGTCGGGATAGCTGAGCAGCAACGAGCACGCCGCGAGCAGGCGACGGGTCGCGATCGGGTCGCTCATCGCTCTCCCCCGGCCTCGGGCAGGTTCGCGTACTTCTCGGCCTCGGCCCGCTGCTTGGTGAGGTGGAAGCTCTCGATCGACACCGGGATCGGTCCCTTGCCGTTGACCGAGGTGCCCTGCATGCCCGGGCCCCCCTCGTAGTCCAGCGAGCAGCCCGGCGACTCCTCGAGCGCCTCCGCCGCCTCCCGGTGCGCGGCGGGGATGACGTAGCGGTGCTCGTACTTCGCGATCGCCAGCAGCCGGTACATCTCGTAGACCTCCTCGCCGGTGAGTCCGACCGCCTCGGCGATCGACTCGTCTGGGTCGCGGCCGAGGTTGATGTCGCGCATGTAGGCGCGCATCGCGGCGAGGCGACGCAGGACACCGTCGACGACGGACACGTCGCCGGCTGTCATGAGGTTGGCGAGGTAGCCGATCGGGATCCGCATCGCCTCGATCGCCGCGAACAGGTTGCCCTTGTCCTCGGCGTCGTGACCTGTGTTGGCCAGCGCATCCACCACGGGCGAGAGCGGCGGGATGTACCAGACCATCGGCATGGTGCGGTACTCCGGGTGCAGCGGCAGGGCCAGCTTGTAGGTCTTCGCCAGGGCGTAGACCGGCGACTTCTGCGCGGCCTCGATCCAGTCCTCCGCGATGCCGTCACGCAGCGCCTGCTCGATGACCTCGGGGTCGTTCGGGTCGAGCAACAGGTCGAGCTGGGCCTCGTAGAGGTCCTGCTCGTTCTCGACCGACGCGGCGGCCATCACCTTGTCGGCGTCGTAGAGGAAGAGGCCGAGGTAGCGCAGGCGGCCTACGCAGGTCTCGGAGCAGACGGTGGGCTGGCCGACCTCGATGCGCGGGTAGCACATCGTGCACTTCTCGGCCTTGCCAGTGCGGTGGTTGAAGTAGACCTTCTTGTAGGGGCAGCCCGAGACGCACATGCGCCAGCCGCGGCACATGTCCTGGTCGACGAGCACGATGCCGTCCTCGGACCGCTTGTACATCGCACCCGACGGGCACGAGGCCACGCACGACGGGTTGAGGCAGTGCTCGCAGATTCGCGGCAGGTAGAACATGAAGGCCTTCTCGAACTCGAAGGACACCTGGTCCTCGATGCCCTTGAGCATCGGGTCCTTGTGCCCGTTCTCGGCGGTGCCGCCGAGGTCGTCGTCCCAGTTCGCGCCCCAGCGGATCTCCATGTCCTTGCCGGTGATCATCGACTTCGGCCGTGCCACGGGCACCGTGTCCATCGGCGGGGAGCTGATGAGCGTGTCGTAGTCGTAGGTCCACGGCTCGTAGTAGTCGTCCAGACCGGGGAGCTTGGGGTTGCTGAAGATCTGGGTGAGCCGGTGCCAGCGGCTGCCGCTGCGCAGGCGCAGCTTGCCGCGCTTGTTCAGGACCCATCCACCCTTCCACTGCTCCTGGTCCTCGTAGCGGCGCGGGTAGCCCTGACCGGGGCGCGTCTCGACGTTGTTGAACCACACGTACTCGACGCCGCGCCTGTTCGTCCACGTCTGCTTGCACGTGACCGAGCAGGTGTGGCACCCGATGCACTTGTCGAGGTTCATCACCATGCCCACCTGGGCCATGACTCTCGTCATCAGTACTGAACCTCCTGCGAGCGGCGACGGATCGTGGTGACCTCGTCGCGCTGGTTGCCGGTGGGGCCGTAGTAGTTGAAGCCGTAGGACAGCTGGGCGTAGCCACCGATGAGGTGCGTCGGCTTGAGCAGCAGGCGCGTCAGCGAGTTGTGGATGCCGCCGCGCTTCCCGGTCTTCTCGACCCGCGGGACGCCGATCGTGCGGTCCTTCGCGTGGTACATGTAGACGGTGCCCTCGGGCATCCGGTGCGAGACGACCGCGCGCGCGACGACGATGCCGTTGCGGTTGTGCGCCTCGATCCAGTCGTTGTCGGCGACGCCGATCTTGTCGGCGTCCTCCTTGCTCATCCAGATGTCCGGGCCGCCGCGCGAGAGCGCCAGCATGAACAGGTTGTCCTGGTACTCCGAGTGGATCGACCACTTCGAGTGCGGGGTGAGGTAGCGCACCACCACGTGCGACTCGCCGTGGTCGCCGATCTTCGGGTAGCCGGCGAGCGCCGCGAGGTTGAGCGGCGGGCGGTAGGTCGGGAAGCACTCGCCGACCTCGGCCATCCAGTCGTGGTCGAGGAAGAAGTGCTGGCGACCGGTGAGGGTGTGCCAGGGCTTACCTCGTTCAACGTTGATGGTGAAGGGCGAGTAGCGCCTGCCACCGTGCTCGCTGCCGGACCACTCCCACGAGGTGATGACCGACTGCGGCCGGCTCTGGGTGTCGGCGAAGGTGATCTGCTTGCCCTCGTGCTCGCGCGCGAGGTCGGCCAGCTCCACGCCGGTCCGCTTCTCGAGCTGCTCGAACCCGGCCACCGCGACCGCGCCGTTCGACACTCCGGACAGCGTGAGGATCGCTTCGCACGCCTGCTCGGCCGACTTCAGCAACGGCCGACCGTCGGCCACGCCACCGCGCGCGACGCCGTTGACCTTGCGCAGGTGCTCCACGGAGTTGGGCTGCTTGAGGGTGACGCCCTTGACCACCGTGCCGAGGTTCTCGACGTTCGGGCCGAGCGCGGTCATCATCGCCGCGATCTCGCCGTAGTTGCGCTGCACCACCGCGATGTTCGGCATCGTCTTGCCGGGGATCGGCTCGCACTCGCCCGCTCGCCAGTCGAGCACGCGGCCGCCCGGCTGGCCGATCTCGGTCGGGGTGTCATGGGTGAGCGGGGTCGCGACGACGTCGGTCTGGGTGCCGAGCCGCGGTCCGGCCATCTCGCTGAAGACCTCGGCGAGCCGGGTGAACGTGTCGTAGTCGCTGCGCGCCTGCCACGGCGGTGCGATCGCGGCGTTGAACGCGTGGATGTAGGGGTGCATGTCGGTGGAGGCGATGTCGTACTTCTCGTACCACGTCGCCGCGGGCAGCAGCACGTCGCTGAACAGCCCTGTGCTGGTCATCCGGAAGTCCAACGACACCAGGAGATCCAGCTTCCCGACCGGGGCCTCCTCGCGCCACGTCACGTCCTTCGGGCGCAGGCCCTCGGGCGTCTCCACGTTGTCGATCGCCCCGTCTGCGCCGAGCAGATGGTGCAGGAAGTACTCGTTGCCCTTGCCCGACGAGCCCAGCAGGTTCGCGCGCCACACGGTGAGCACGCGCGGGAAGTTCTCCGGCGCGTCCGGGTCCTCGACCGCGAACTTCAGGCGTCCGGCCTTGAGCTCGGACACGACGTAGTCCGCCGGCGACATCCCGGCCTTCTCCGCGTCCGCGGCCAGCGTCAGCGGGTTGCGGTCGAACGTCGGCGATCCCGGTGTCCACCCCATCCGCACCGCCTGCGCGAGGGTGTCGGCGAACGACTGACCGGCGAAGATGCCTGTGCCGAGCGGGGTCGCGACGTCCTCGGCGCCGAACGCGTCGTAGCGCCACTGGTCGGTGTGGAGGTACCAGTACGACGTCCCCGCCATCTGACGCGGCGGTCGGACCCAGTCGAGGCCGAAGGCCAGCTGCGCCCAGCCGGTGAACGGTCGCGCCTTCTCCTGGCCGACGTAGTGCGCCCAGCCGCCACCGTTCTTGCCCTGGCAGCCGGTGAGCACCACCAGCGCGATGATCGCGCGATAGGTGGCGTCGGAGTGGTACCAGTGGTTCGTCCCGGCGCCGAGCGTGATCAGCGAGCGCCCGTTCGACTCCTCGGCGTTCGCCGCGAACTCGCGGGCGATCCGGGTGACGGTCTCGGCCGGGACGGAGGTGATCTCCTCCTGCCACGCAGGCGTGTAGAGGCTCGACGCGTCGTCATAACCGCCAGCCCACTCGCCCGGGAGGCCGGCACGGCCCACGCCGTACTGCGCGAGCAGCAGGTCGTAGACCGTCGTGACAAGCCGGTCGCCGACGCGCCGGACCGGCACGCCGCGGCGGATGATCGAGCCCTGCTCGCTGCCCGCGTCTCCGACGTCGAAGCGCGGCATGTCGACGGCGACCGACTCGCCTGCGGGGTCGTAGAGCGAGAGCACCGGCTCGATGCCGTCGAGGTCGAGGTTCCACTTCCCCATGCCGGACTCGTTGTGGCGGAAGCCGATCGAGCCGTGCGGGATCACCGGCTCGTTCGTCCGGCGGTCCATCATCGCCGGCTTCCACTCGGCCACGTCCTCCTCGATGCCGAGGTCGGCCGCGTTCACGAACCGGTCAGGCACCCAGGCGTCCTCGCGCTGGCGCAGCGAGATGAGGAACGGCAGGTCGGTGAGGCGCTTGGCGTAGTCGACGAACATCGGCACCTGCCGGTCGACGTAGAACTCCTTGAGCACCACGTGGCCCATCGCCATGGCCAGCGCCCCGTCGGTCCCGGGCGCCGCGGGCATCCACTCGTCGGCGAACTTGGTGTTGTCGGCGTAGTCCGGGCTGACGGTGACGACCTTCTGGCCCTTGTAGCGGGCCTCGGTCATGAAGTGGGCGTCGGGCGTGCGGGTCGTGGGGATGTTCGAGCCCCACATGATGAGGTAGCTGGCGTTCCACCAGTCGGCCGACTCGGGGACGTCGGTCTGGTCGCCCCAGATCTGCGGCGACGCGATCGGCAGGTCGGCGTACCAGTCGTAGAACGACAGCATCGTGCCGCCGAGCAGCGAGGTGTAGCGCGCGCCTGAGGCGTGCGACGCCATCGACATCGCCGGGATCGGCGAGAAGCCGGCGACGCGGTCCGGTCCGAACTTCGCGATGGTGTGGACCTGGGCGGCAGCGACGATCTCGAGCGCCTCGTCCCAGGTCGCGCGCACGAGCCCGCCGCGTCCGCGCTGGGAGTGGTAGCGACGGCGTGCGTCCTCGTCGTCGGCGATCGTGGCCCACGCCTTGACCGGATCGCCGTCGTTTGCGAGCTTGGCCGCGCGGTACATCTCGAGGAGCACCCCGCGGACGTACGGATAGCGCACCCGCGTGGGCGAGTAGGTGTACCAGCTGAACGCCGCGCCACGAGGGCAGCCGCGGGGCTCGTACTCCGGCGAGTCCGGACCGACCGAGGGGTAGTCGGTCTGCTGGGTCTCCCAGGTGATGATCCCGTCCTTGACGTAGACCTTCCAGGAGCAGGATCCGGTGCAGTTCACCCCGTGCGTCGAGCGCACGATCTTGTCGTGCGACCACCGGTCCCGGTAGAAGACATCGCCCTCACGACCACCCACCTCGTGCACCGCCCGGTGGTCGGGCGACACATCGGAACGGGTGAGGAACGAGCGGGCCGAGATGAGTCCGTCGACGACCGGGTCGTCGATGCGAGGCGCGGGGTTCACGTCACTGCTCCCAAGGTCGGTGGTGCGTCCTGCGCTGTGGACGGCTCAGGGGCCGGGCGCAGGTCGGGGCGGTTCAGGTGGGCGACACACAAGTCATCCTTGACGAAGGTGTCGAGCCGGCGCAGGGTCACACCGGAATCGAGTTCGCCGAAGAATCCGTCGAGCATGTCCTGGTGCAGCCGGCAGATCGCCCGGTCCTCACGGGCCAGATCGGCGAACGGGCAATGCGACAGGTACAAGCGGTCGCCGAGGGGGTCGGTCGTCGTCTCGAAGCCGAGCACCTCGAGGCCCTCGACCGCCATCGTGACGCTGTCCTGCATGGTGACTGCGACACCGCCGGGCGCGACCTTCTCGCGCTGGCTGCGTGCCAGTCGGCGACCCGCCGCCACGCCCGGCGACGTACCGGGCTCCTCGCCCGCAATCCCCGCTGCGAGCTCCGCGGCCAACATGCGGTAAGGATCAGTCGGCTCACCATGCGAGGACGATTTGTAGAGCAGCTTCGGCCGTCCCGGGAGAGTCCGGTCCTCACGCACCGCCTCGACGCGCCCCATATCAGCCAGCAGCGCGAGGTGGTAACGGGCGGTGTTCGCGTGCAGACCGGTACCGGAAGTGATCTCGGTGATGGTCAGGGGACGATCAGAGGCATCGAGCAGGTCGAGGACCCGGCGTCGAGAGGAGTCAGCCTGAGCGGGGCCACGCTCGCGTCGGGTGACACGACTGGCGAACGCCATGAGCACCTCCCCACATTGTTCACTTCACGTCAGTTTCTAACGAACAACTGGACTCTATGACACTTCGAACCCGTCTGCCGCGGTGAGCAGATGTAAGACAGGTCACTAGTAAATACCATGTCTTGGTCTGGACTTGCCCCGGACACGAGGTCCTACGGTGACTCCGATCAGCAAATACCAATCGAGGAGTTGCCATGAGTCTCGCTGCCACCGGGGTCATCCTCGAGCAGCCAGCGACCACGCAGGGTCCCCCGACGCCGGGGCGCTACCGGGTGCTCGTGACCTCGACGATCGCGTTCACGCTCATGTTCGCGGTCTGGCTGCAGTTCGGGATCCTCGGCCTCCCGATCCAGAAGGAGTTCGGTCTCTCCGACACGGCCTTCTACTGGCTGACGGCGCTGCCCGTCCTCAACGGTGCGATCTGGCGTCTGGGGACCGGCATCCTCGCCGACCGCTGGGGTGGCCGGATCGTCATGACCGGCCTCCTGCTCCTCGCGGCGGTCCCGACCTACCTGCTGGCCGGAACCCACAACCCGACGATGCTCTTCGTCCTGGCGTTCCTCATCGGCTTCGCCGGCAACTCGTTCAGCTCGGGCATCGCCTGGAACAGCGCCTGGTTCCCGCGCTCGCAGCAGGGCTTCGCGCTCGGGGTCTTCGGGGCCGGCAACGTCGGCGCGTCGGTCACCAAGCTGATCGGACCGGCGATCATCGCCGGCACCGCTGGTGCGGCGTACTTCGGCGGCTTCGTCAGCGGCGGCTGGCGTCTCGTCCCGGTGATCTACGCCGTCGCCCTCGTGATCATGGCCGCGGTGCTCTGGTTCGTCGCACCCAAGCCCGACCGCACACCGGGGAAGACGATCCCGCTCCGGGTGCAGCTGCTGCCGCTCAAGCACCTGCGCGTGTGGCGCTTTAGCCTCTATTACGTCGCCGTCTTCGGCGCCTACGTCGCGCTGTCGTCCGCGCTGCCCAAGTACTACGAGACCCAGTACGGGGTGGAGCTCTGGCAGGCCGGTCTGCTGACCGCGCTGTTCATCTTCCCCGCGTCGCTGCTGCGGCCGGTCGGGGGCTGGATGTCGGACAAGATCGGCGCCCGCCGGATCATGTACTGGACCTTCGGCCTGATGCTGTTCTCGACCGGTGTCCTCATGATGCCCAGCGGTTTCATCACCATCGACGTCGCCACGAGCAAGGCCGCCGACGGTACCGCCGAGATCCTCCCCTGGCACCTCGGCCTCTGGGCCTTCACCTTCTTCGTCGTCCTGCTCGGCTGCTCGATGGGCGTCGGCAAGGCGGCCGTCTACAAGCACATCCCCGAGTACTTCCCCAAGGACGTCGGTGCCGTCGGCGGCCTGGTCGGGATGCTCGGCGCGCTCGGCGGCTTCTTCCTGCTGCCGGTCTTCGGCTACGCCGTGGAGCTCACCGGGATCCCCACCGCGCTGTTCGGCGTGCTGTTCCTGCTGACGCTGGTCTGCACGCTCTGGATGCACCTCACCGTCGTCCACATGCTCCACCGCAACGCACCCGACCTGACCGACGACTTCGAGCAGCCCGTGCTCGAGACCACGTCCACCCGCTGAACCGTTCGGAACCGAGGAGAGCGATCGACATGACCGTCACCACCCCTGAGGCCCGCAAGGGCAGCGAGTGGCTGTCCGACTGGGACCCCGAGGACGAGGCGACGTGGAACTCGTCGCTCGCCTGGCGAACCCTGTCCATCTCCACGTTCGCGCTCACCCTGGCGTTCTGCACGTGGTTCCTCGCCAGCGCGATCGCCCCCAACCTGACCAACCTCGGGTTCAAGCTCGACAAGAACCAGCTGTACTGGCTCGTCGCCATGCCCGGCCTCGCCGGCGGCACGCTGCGCCTGGTGTGGATGTGGCTCCCGCCCGTCATCGGGACGCGCAAACTCGTCACGCTGACCACCGCGTTGCTGCTCATCCCGCTCATCGGGTGGGGCATCGCTGTGCAGAACCCGTCCACCAGCTACACGACGTTCCTGATCCTGGCGTTCCTGTCCGGCATCGGCGGTGGAGCGTTCTCCGGCTTCATGCCGAGCACGTCGTACTTCTTCCCTCGGCGTAAGCAGGGCACCGCGCTTGGCCTGCAGGCCGGCATCGGCAACTTCGGCGTCTCCATCGTCCAGTTCGTGACGCCGTGGATCATCGGCTTCTCACTGCTCGGCGTCCTCGGTGCGTCGCAGAAGTTCCACGACCCCGCGAACAACACCGACCACCCGGTCTGGGAGCAGAACGCCGCCTTCATCTACGTGCCGTTCGTGATCGTGGCCGCGGTGCTCGCCTGGACCATGCTCAAGAGCGTGCCGGTGTGCGCCAACTTCCGCCAGCAGCTCGACATCTTCACCAACATCGACACCTGGTTCATGACCGCCCTGTACATCATGACCTTCGGCACCTTCGCCGGGCTCTCCGCCCAGTTCGGACTCCTCATCAAGAACCTCTACGGCGCCGGCAACACCGCGATCGTCGCGACAGCCGCCGACGGCTCCACATCGGTGCTGGTCCCCGGGTACACCGTCCCTCTGGCGCTCTCGTTCGCCTTCCTCGGCCCGCTCGTCGGCGCAGCGACCCGAGTGGCGTTCGCCCCGCTCACCGACAGGCACGGCGGCGCGCGGTGGACCCTCATCTCCGGCATCGGGATCCTGCTCTCGCTGCTGTTCACCATGCTGCACGTGAACCCCGACCCGGCACAGGGCGCAGCGGCGCTCACCAGCGAGTTCCACGCGTTCCTGGTCGGTTTCATCGCTATCTTCTTCTTCACCGGGATTGGCAACGCGTCGACCTTCAAGCAGATGCCGATGATCTTCGAGCGCCGTCAGGCCGGTGGCGTCATCGGATGGACGTCCGCCATCGCGGCCTACGGACCCTTCTTCTTCGGTGTCGGCCTGGCCATCGCGAACATCACCGCGTTCTTCACCCTGGGCGTCGTGTTCGCCGCGGCGTGCATCGTGCTCACCTGGGTCCGCTACGCACGACCAGGCGCACCCAAGCCCTCCTGATCCCACCGACCCGCCGGGTCCCCGCTCCCCTCCGTCACCGGGGCCCGGCGCCACAAACCAGAAGGACCCCCATGGACATCCGCATCGACTCCGGCCTCGACTCCACCACCTCGTCCGGCGGCTGCGCCGGTGGCACCTGCACGTGCGGGAAGGGTGACGCAGCAACGCCCGTGCTGGACGTGCGCGCGATCCCGGCCGCCGTGCGGCACGCCGCTGTGCACGGCGCGCTCGGCGCGATCCCAGTGTCGGGCTCGATCGTGCTGGCCGCACCGCACGAGCCGCTCCCGCTGCTGGCCGAGCTCGAGGAACTGCACCCTGGCGAGTTCGCCGTCAGCTACGTCGAGCGCGGGCCGAAGACGTGGCTCCTGAAGTTCACCCGTCAGCAGTGACATGACTGCCGTCCTCGCCCACCTCGCGCCCTACGGCGTCCTCGTCTCGCCTTCGTGGGACGAGGCGCGCGTCGCGGCACACGGGGCTGGAACACCGCTCGGCAGCGAGACCGTCGCGCTGCATCAGGCGCACCGCAGGACGCTCGCGTGCGACGTCCGTGCCGCCACCGACCTCCCGCCGTTCCTCTCCTCGGCTATGGACGGCTGGGCGGTCTGCGGCTCGGGGCCCTGGGTCCTCGTCGGGTCCGTACTCGCCGGCTTCGCTCACGGAGCGCGGCTCTGTGACGGCGACGCGGTCGGTATCGCAACGGGCGCGGCGGTTCCCGATGGCGCGACCGCGGTCGTGCGCCGGGAGGACGGCGTCGTCGTCGACGGCCTCCTGCGCGCGGAAGCGGTCGCAGGTCGACACCTGCGACCGGCCGGGGAGGAGGCGCCCGAGGGGTCGCTGCTCATCGCCGCCGGCTCCGTCCTCGGGCCGGCGCACCTCGGTCTCGCGGCCGCAGCGGGTGCCGACACGGTGGACGTCGTACGTCGACCGACGGCACGGGTCCTCGTGCTCGGCGATGAGCTCCTCGACGCCGGGACTCCCGGCGACGGGCGAGTGCGGGACGCTCTGGGTCCCCAGGTGCCGGCGTGGCTCGAGCGGCTCGGCGTCGACTGCGTCGGCGTGACGCGCGTGCAGGACACGCTCGACGCGCATCTCGTGGCACTCGACTCTGCGGACGACGTGGATCTCGTGGTCACGACCGGTGGCACAGCCGCCGGCCCGGCCGATCACGTGCACCGCGCGATCGCGGCCCGATCGGGCTCCCTCATCGTCGACTCGGTCGCCGTGCGACCGGGGCACCCGATGCTGCTCGCGATGCTGCCCGGCCGGCGCTGGCTCGTCGGCCTGCCCGGCAACCCGCAGGCGGCCGTCGCGGCGCTCCTCACTCTCGGTGGCCCACTGGTCGCCGCATTGCTGGGTCGACCGCTGCCCGTGCTGGGCGCCGCCATCAGTCCGGTCGACGTGTCTGCGCCCCCGCACGCGACCCGCCTCGTCCTCGCCGCGCTCGGGCCTGACGGTGTCGAGCCGACGACCCACCACGGCTCGGGAATGCTTCGCGGCCTCGCGGTCGCCGACGGCTATCTCGTCGTCCCTGCAGGAGGCAGCACCGCGGGGCAGGTGCTGCGCTGGCTGCCGCTGCCTCCATGAGCGGCGCGACGGGCGAGGAGTCCCTCGCGATCCTGCAGCGGTGGGAGGACTCCGGTGGGACCTGGCGGCTCGTGAGTCATGACGGCGACGGGGTGGTCCTTGAGCTGCTCACCTGCTCCGGCGGCGAGGTGATGGGGCACCTGCGCTCGGATGACCCCACCGTGCTGGCCCACGTGCTCCGGGCGGAGCAGCCGTGACAGCGAGGACGATGTCGGCGAGGTCGGCCTGGCACATCGGCGTCGGCGCCATCGGGGCCTCGTGGCTGCTCTGCGCTGTCGTGGTGGCGCTACGCGGCATGCTCACCTAGGTCGACCCCTGGCTCCCGGTCCATCTCCTGCTCCTGGGAGCCGTGAGCAACGCGATCCTGGTCTGGAGCACATACTTCACCGAGGCGCTGCTGCGTCAACCCCGGGCAGGACGTCGCCTGGTCGAAGCCGTGCGGCTGGGGACGTTCAACGTCGGCGCCGTTGCCGTCGTGCTCGGCATGACTGTCGATGCGGTAGCCCTGGTCGTCGTCGGCGCGGACCTGGTCATCGTCGCGGTCGGGTGGCATGCCCTCGTCCTGCTGCTCCGCATCCGTCGCTCGCTGCCGTCACGCTTTGGGGCGACGGTCCGCTACTACGTGGTAGCCAGCACGCTCCTCCTGCTCGGGATCTGTCTCGGTGTCGTCCTGGCCTTGCACGACCTCGACGACGACGCGCACGCTCGCGTCGCTCTCGCGCACGTCGCCCTCAACGTCCTCGGCTGGATGGGCCTCACCGTTCTCGGGACCCTCGTCACGCTGTGGCCGACGATGCTGCACACCCAGATCGTCGACGGCGCCGAGCGGGCCAGCCGGCGGGCGCTTCCTGTGCTGATCACGGCGATCGTGGCCTCCGTGACCCTTGCCCTCATCGGCAGCCAGGTGCTGACGGCTCTTGGCCTGACCTGCTACCTCGGCGGGCTCGTCATCGCCGGGCGACCGCTCGTCGAGGAGACGCTCCGTCGCCGTCCGAGCACCTACGCGACGTGGTCGGTGTGCATCGGTGTTGTCTGGTTCGTGGTGACCCTTGCGGTCCTGACCGTGGTTGTGGCGTTCGCGCCCTCCTGGGCTGCGGCCGCAGACGTCGCCGATCGCCTCGCCGTCCCGCTCCTCGTCGGCTTCGGCGCACAGGTCCTCCTCGGTGCCCTGAGCTACCTCATCCCGGTCGTCCTCGGAGGGGGTCCCGCGGCGGCCCGCCGCACCATCGCAGTCCTCGACACCGGGGCACGAACCCGGCTCGTCCTGATCAACACGGGAGTCCTCGCCGCAGCACTCCCGCTGTCGGCCACCATCCGCACGGTTCTCGGACTTGCTGCACTCGGCGCGATGGCTGCCTTCCTTCCGCTGGTCGTTCGAGCGGTCCTGCTCAGGCGCGCACGCGAACCGCTCCAGACCGAGCCGGCGCCGTCATGACCCACTGGGAGCATCACGGCTCTAGCGAGTACCGGGTGGTCCAAGCGGCGCGACGCCACCATGCGGCCTTGTCTCACGTGTTGGCCGATGGCGTCGAGGAGCTCCTCGTCGCTGTCGAATCGGGAACCGCGGACGTGTCAGAGTCGCGACGTCGGCTGGTCGAGTTCTGTGACACCCAGTTGCTTCCCCACGCGAAGGCCGAAGAGAGCTCGATATACCCCGCGGCCGCGACCGATGGTCGGACCCGACTGCTGATCGAAGCGATGATCGCCGAGCATCGGATCATCGCCGAGCTCGTCGAGGTGGTGCGCTACGCCTATCACCCGGTACGAGCCGCCGCGGCCGGGGAGGCCTTGCGCGTGCTGTTCGACACTCACGTCGCCAAGGAGGACGGCATCGTGTACCCACTCGTCGCTGCCGTCCCTGGCCTGTCACTCGAGAACATCCTGGCCGGCTTGCACGACATCCTCACCGGGCCTGAAGTGGTCCAGCCCAGGAGTATCGAGTAGCGCCGCGGGGCACCGAGCGGGCTCCGACATGCCCTGACACCAGCGAGCACGAATCTGAGCCTCGGCCAGATCGTGGCGCGTCGCGAGCTGGTTCGTACACGCCCGTGGCGACAAGCAGCATCGGCCCCCGTCTTGCACTAGCAGCCAGCTGCCCGCATCCGCTTCCCACGGCAACCGCAGCTCGTACTGACCCGAGAATGACGTGCAGTAGGGCGCGACAGCATCCGGGCGCAGCCCGGATGAGCCACCCCGGAACGGTTTCCGCGGTTCCTTGGTCAGGCGACGGGATCGAGAACGACCGTGTGGCCGAGGCGTTCGAGCTGCGCGACCAGGCGGCGTGCGTGCGCCTGGTCGTTTCGCTTGTTCAGCCAGTCGGGACCGAGGTCCTGGTAGGGCTCGTCACGGACCAGCATCCAGTAGGCCGACACCAGCATGGAGTGAGCGACCGCGACTGCTGCACGTTTGGCGCCTCGCCGCGATGCCAGTCGGGCGTACTGGGCGGCCAGGTAGGTGTCCTTGGTCCTGGCCGCGGAGTGCGAGGCCTCGACCAGCGACGAGGTGAGCCACTTGTTGCCCTGCCGCGACCCGGCAGGGGTTCGCTTGCCGGCGGACTCGTGGACTGCGGGCGCGACCCCGGCCCATGCGCTGAGAGCCTCGGGCGAACCGAACCTGGCCATGTCCGCGCCGGTCTCGGCGATGATGACCTGCGAGACGACCTTCCCGATGCCGGGGATGGTCTGCAGCAGGTCCAGCTGGTGCTGCCAGGGCGCCATCTCCGCGACGATCTGCGCGTCAAGGCGGGCAAGTGCCTCGTCGGCAAGGTCGAGCTGACGCAGCATCGCCCCGACCAGCAGCGCGTGATGGTCATCGAACCGGCCGGTCAACGCCTCGGTCAGGTCGGGGATCTTGCGCCGCAGCGTGGAGTGCGCGAGATCGGCCATCATCGACGCATCGCGCTCCCCGGACACCAACGCCGCGAGCATCTCCCTCGACGAGGCACCGGTGATGTTCGACGCGACCGAGGTGAGCTTGATCGAGGCGTCCTCGAGCACCTTCTCCAACCGGTCCGCGGCTCGAGTCCGATCCGCCATCAGCTGCACCCGGTAGCGGGTGAGGTTGCGCAGCCGACGGATCGACGGGGGCGGCACGAACGACGGCTTGACCAGCCCGTGCTCGAGCAGCTGGGCGATCCACTCCGCGTCCCGGACATCGGTCTTGCGCCCAGGGACCGCCTTCATGTGAGCGGCGTTGAGCAACCAGCACTCGAGCCGGTCCTCCAACCCGTAGAACACCGGCTTCCAATACGTGGCAGTCGACTCCATCGCCGCGACCTGCACACCCTCCTCGATCAACCAATCACCGAGCACGTCGATGTGGCGGGTCATGGTCCGGAACGTGCGGACCTCCGAACGACGACGACCACGCTCGCCCGGCGTGCGCACGCACACCACCACGATCTTCTTGCCGATATCGAGCCCAGCGACTCGATCGAACAGAACATCCATCGTGCGCCCTCCTCGACTCCGGCACCGGCGCCCGCCGATGCCCAAGCCACCTGGAGGGCACTCTGGACGGGAGACAGACCCACGCGCTCGACGGCAGCAATCCGACGACCCGAGAACCCCGCATCGCACTCATCTACGGGCTGCGCTCGCACCAGAGTATTGACGACGTCGCCAGGTGACCCCGCCCATTCTCATCCACACGACGGGGCGATCAAGATCGCCAAGGTCCACTCGTCTGGCTCCTACGGATGACAACGCGCGTTGTCGCTGGCTACGTCGCGCGAGTGACCGGTTCTCGTGGAGCACGGGTGACGCTCTCGCCGCGAAGAACCAGCGCAGGCCGGTCCATCGGCTGCCGCGGACAGCCACGTCGCGATGCCTAGTGCTTTCCGTGGCACCTGGAGATCGGCGAAGCATCAAGCTCTTGCAGCACGTCTCGCAGGGTCAGGAACGCTCTCACGCTCGCTAGAACCACGAGATCGTCGGGACACGCCATGGCGTCGGCCAGCGCGATGGTGAGGTCTTCGATCTGCCAACGCAAGGTGCGGACAGACTCGACGCGACAGTCCCTGTCGGCGCAGTGATGAACTTCCTGCTCCCCAACCACCTCGTGACCATCACTCCCCGCACCCTGGATCAGCCGGCATTCTGCCGGGCAACTGTGGACGACCCGCGCCGCCGGACAGGGAAGGCCGGAATCGCCGGCCATCACAGGCGGCGCGCGGAACGCAGGCGGACAGTTGCGTCCCTCCGGTCGGTCACCCACAGGGCGGCGACGGAGGTCTACGCGACCCCAAGGTGACGGCGGACGAAATGACGGACGGAATTCGGCCCGCCATTCGGAGCCATCTCGGTCCGAGCTAGGCGGCGGACGAGATGACGGACATCATTCCCCGGGCATCAAGGCCCATCGGTGGTGGGTTTCACGCGGCGGACGAGATGACGGATCGACTGGGCGCGACGTCGCCATCGTCAGCCCGTGTTCGATCGCGCTAGGCAGCAGGAAGTGCCGCGGCAGCGGCAGCGATCTTCGCCGCGACGTTGTCCAGCGTCGATTCCTGGGTGCTCAGCCCAGCGTGCGAGGCCAGCATCGGGCTGACGTCGTTGAGTTCATCGAAGGTCACTCCGTGCAGCACAGGGATGACGCGACGACTTGAGAGCAAGACGGCCAGTTCCTTCTCGGCCACGCCTTCGGATTCGATGCTCCTGATCAGCGCAGGCGTTACCAGCACGATCCCAACGCGGGAGTTCCGGAGCCCCTTGTCGATTTCTCGAATCATGAGCGAACCAAGGGGGAGGTCTTCTTCGCTGAACCACACGGAGGCGCCGTTTGACTTCAGCTGGTCGTAGAGCTCCTTCGCGCTACCTTCTCGGTCGTCCCAGGCGTGACACAGGAAGAGGTCTCGGCGTTCGGGGTGCTCCGCCGCTTGCTCGCTGGCCTTGCGGGTGAATGGCTCGACGGTGCGCCATTCGCTCGGGGTGTACGAGACCGTTCTGCCGGTCCTGGTCCGCCGCGAGCCTCCACCGCTGCCGCCAGACGAGCCGCTGGAACTCGAGCCTCCACCACTGCTGCCATATGACGGCCGAGGCGAGTATGACGAGTAGGGAGACCGGTAGTACCCCCTGCCTCCGCACGCAGGGCAATTCGCCCGCCCGCTCGCAGTGCGGTGACCTTGCGAAGGTGCTGTGCATCGGGCCATGTATGCATCGTAGGTGCGACGTCCGACGCCAACTCGTTGCGGACCCGTCACGCCACGACGAAACGACACTCTCGAGAATCCACCCTGACCGCTCTGGGACGCGAGATCGCCGACGGTCAGTCAGTTGCGTGTCAGCCGATGACGACCCGGTGACCACCGAACTCGGCGACGACCTCGACCGAGCCGCCGAGTGCCTCGACGTAGGCCTTGATCGTGGCAAGGCCAGCCCGGTCGAGCACACCGCGCTCCAGCTCGGAGACCGACGGCTGGGTGACATGCGGCCAGATCTGGGTCCGAGTCGGGCGGCTAACCGCATCGCTAGGTTCGCGAGACGACCTGCTCGACGAAGCCAAGGCCTCGTCACCGTGCGTAATCACGGCCAGGAAGGCTGTGTTCATTCTGTGTTCGGACGCGCAATGATCATGGAATTTGAAGCATCGCGAAGCAACACCACGAACCGCGAAATCGCTTCTCCCCCAACACCTTTCAGCACGGATCGAAATTGGGCGGCAGCGCCGAGAACGGCGCAGACCCGTCTCTTAATCCGCGGGTTGTAGGTTCAAGTCCTACGCGGCGTACGCGTGCGAAGGCCCCGGCCATCGGCCGGGGCCTTCGTCGTGCGCGCAGGTCGCGCGTGCGTGGGCTCAGCCCACGTGCACGTGGATCAGGTGCATGGTGCTCCCGGTCCTGACCCCGAGGTGCCAGACCGGCCAGCTCCGCATCCCGTACGACGGCGTGATGCCGATGACCCAGCGGTGGTACCCCGCGGCGTACAGCGTGTGGTCCCGCACGGTCGGCACCCGCGGGTGCACGGTCGCGTAGTAGTACGTCGGCCGCGACGTCGCGTACGCGACGACCAGGTAGCGCGTCCCGGCACGGAGCTGGAACACGCCGCGGCTGTAACGGACGCCCTGCACGTAGAACTTCAGCACCGTGTAGGAGCCCGTCACCGTGGCCACGTTGCCGGCACGGTCGACGGCGGTGGCCTTGTAGGTCGTGCGGTCACCGCTGGTGCGACGCGTGATCGTGCACCGGGCGACCCCCGACAGCGAGTCGGTGGCGACGCAGCGCACAGCCGGCGCCTGACCGCGGTAGACCCCGCCGTCACGCACGCCCGCCACGCGGACGCTCGGCCGACGAAGGTCGATGTTGACCGGAGAGACGACCACGGTGGCCATCCCGCCGTCGGTGGCCGCGATCGTGCGGGTCACCGTCTGCCCGCCGCCGCTGCGCGCGAGGCGCACCGGAGCAGGGCAGGGCGCCGTGAGCGGCGCACCGTGCGTGGTGCACGTGAACGTCACCGTCACGGGCGACCGGTACCAGCCCGCGGCGGTCCTCGGGTAGGTGCTGGTCAGCTTCGCCCGGATCGTCGGGTCGTGGCGGGCCATCGACGTCGACGACGCGGAGAAGTTGCCGTCGCCGGCGTACACGGCCGCCACGGTCTGCGACGAGCCCGACGGGACGACGTGGTTCAGCGTCGCCACGCCGTCGACCAGCGGCGCCTGCCCCACCGCGACCCCGCCGACGCTGAACTCGACGACGCCGCTGACCGCGCCGGCACCGGGGACCTTGCGGGTCACCGTCGCGACGACGGTGCTGCTGGTCACGGCCAGGCTGATCGTCGTGGCGGCAGGTGCGACCACGAGGGCGGCCGAACCGGTCCCGCCGGCGAAGACCGTCGGGTCGGCCGGCGTGAACGTGGCCGCGAGCTCGTACGTCCCGGCTGCCAGCGGCAGGCCGCCGGAGCCGACGATCGCCGGGCTGGTGGCCGAGCCGGAGTGCACGGCGACCGGGTCGCCGAGCGCCACGTCGTCCACCGCGAACTGCACCTCGCCGGTCGGCGAGCCGATGGGCGCGGTGACCGTCGCGGTCGCCGTCGTGTCCTGGCCGTAGGTCGTGGGCGCGGTGCTCACCAGGACCGTGGTGGGCGCCGTCCTCACGGTGAAGGACTGCTTCACCCGCGTGGCCGCGGCGTAGGCGGCGTCACCGGGCTGGTCCGCGTCGACGACGCACGTGCCGGCGTGCTCGAGCCGCACCGTGGACCCCGTGATGGAGCACGCGTGGTTCGTCGTGGCGGCGTCGATCGAGAACGTCACGGGCAGGCCGGAGTCCGCCAGTGCCGTGATGGTGTACGTGCCTCCGGCCATCGGCTCCGCCGGCGGCGAGGAGGTGATGGTGACGACCTGCTGCTCGAGGGCGAGCATGGCGGGCACCCGGGCGAGGTAGATCCCGCCCCAGGCCTCGGTCGTCGCGGGGTCGAGCATCGAGGCGTTGATGGCCAGCCACCGGCCGCGGAACGCGTCGCGCTCCACGCCGACGGTGGTGACCCACGACGCCGCGGGCGCCATGGGGTCGAGCACGGTGCCCGGGGCCGCGGTGTCGACCGCGGTCACCACGCGCTCCTGGTCGCTGGGGCCCTGGGCCAGGTAGATCCCGGAGCCGCCGGCGACCGGCGAGGCCTTGAAGGCGACCTGGTACTCGCCCGACGGCAGGCCGTCGCTGGAGAGCGCGACGAACGCCGAGGAGCGCCAGCGGGCCGGCTCGAGGGTGACCTCGTCGCCGCCACCGGTGCCCGGAGGACGACCGGAGAAGACCCAGTACTGGAACCCGTCGAAACGGGGGCCGCTGGTCGCCACCGGGTGGATGGTCGCCGGCGTCGTGCTCGTGTCGGCGACGAAGACGCCCTGGTGCACCGGGACGCTGGTGGTGAACCCGTTCGGGTGCTGCTGGAGGCAGAACTCGACGATGTCCTTGTTGCCGTCCGTCGGGCAGGTCAGGACGATCGACCGCATCTGCTCGCCCCACGAGGCCCAGAAGCCGACGTAGCGGCCGTCGAACGAGAGCCCCTCGCCGACGTTGGTGAACCGCGCGTCCGGCCCCTGGCCGGGGACGGGGTCGCCGATGCCGACGACGGTCGTCAGCGCCGGGGACGCGGTGATGGGGGCGAGGTAGATGCCGCCCATGGTCGGTGCGGCCTCGTTGTCCCACCCGGAGAAGACCGCCTTGCCGGCGGCCGCGCTCGGCGGAGCCGTCGAGCCGAACAGCACCGAGTCGGCAGCAGGCTGGTTGGGGATCCGGGTCGTGGCCCCCGCGATGAGCGACACCGGCTGGTCCGGCGAGCCCAGGTCGCGGAAGTAGACGCCGGTGAGCCCCGACGTGCCGACCGTGTAGTTGCCCTTGAACACGATCGTGGACCCGTCCACCGCGGGAGCGCCGGGGAACTGGTCGAAGCGCGTGCCCTCGACCGGCGAGTCCGGCACCGCGTACTGCGCGTACTCCGGGATGTTGCCCAGGAGCGTCGCGCCGGAGGTCAGCGTGCCGCCGACCGTGGCGTAGACCCCGCTCGTCCCGACCTTGGTGTCCGTGCCGTCCGGGAGCGTGTAGGTGAGCACCGGCGTGGACTGCCCGCGGGTGGCCACCATGGAGCCGGTGGCGTCGATGCGCGGGAAGGCCGGGAACTCGTTGAACGTGCCGTCGGAGTTGTTCGGCGCGGGGACCGCGCCGCCGACCTCGGCCACGGGGACGATCGCGGAGCCCGCGTCGTCGGTGTCGCGGGTGTAGACACCGCGCACGGGCTGCGACTCGCCCTTGGTGCGTGCGCGGAACACCACCGTGCCGTCGGCGTTGACCGACGGCTGGTTGAAGCTGTTGAAGTTCTTGGTCGTGCCCGGCGCGAGGTCGGCGACGTTGGCCACCGTCGACCAGGACAGCTGGGACGACGCGCCCGCCTCTGCTGCCGTCGTCACGGCCGAGGGGACGACGCCGAGCGGGAGCGCGACGGCGAGACCCAGGGCCAGGAGGATCGGTGTACGGCCCCACATGTGCGTGTCGGGCCTGCAGGAGTCACTCATGGTGAAACCCCCCTTGTCGTCACGAGGTTCCTCGAGACGCCGAAAACGCTAGTCCCGCAAGGCGTTCGTCACGCGCCGAGGAGAGCCACGAGGCGGTTCTGCAACGATGCGCGAAGGCTTCCCTGACCCGCCGGCCCGCGCCTCCCGCACACCCGCGACGTGGTCCGGTGAGACTCCCCTTCCTCGACCGCGTCGACCGGGGTCCACCTCCTCCCGTCACGTCCATCTCCACGCGGCGCACACACGGACTCCCCGGGGCCTCCACGGTCCCGCGGTTCCCTGGAGGTGCCACAGGAGGTGGGAACGATGAGGACCACGATGAAGTTCGGAGCCGCCGCCGCAGTCGCCGCCGCCCTGGTGATCGCGGGCGGAACCGTCGTCGCCGGCGCGGCCACGGGCCCGCAGGGTCCGTCGGGCCAGCAGGTCTCCAGCACCGTGCAGGTCCGCACCCAGACGCAGGAGCAGACCCGCACGCGGCTGGGCGACCTCGCCCAGGTGCAGGAGCGGACGCAGGCAGGGATGCACGTGCGCACCCAGGCGGGCACGCCGGTGACCTCCGGCACGGCCGCCGCCACGTCGACGTGCGGCACCTGCGACCTGACGCAGGACCAGGACCGTCTCCAGGCTCGTGACGGGACCGGGGCGGACCAGCTCCGGCTGCGTGACCAGAGCTGCCTGGACGACGCCGGCTGACCACGGCCTGCGCCGCACCGCTCGCCGCCCGCGACGTCCCCCCTTCGTCGCGGGCGGCGATCGTGCGCCCGGATGCGCGCCGTGCCGGATCTCGACGGATCCTGGACGAACCCTGACCAACACCAGGTTTGGACCTGCTCCCCGCTGGCCACCGTGCGCGCATGCTGCAGAGCGCCGCTCCCGACGACGAGCCCCTCGAACAGGACGCCGCGGAACCCGGCACGGACGCCGATCCGGCGATCGCCCGCTGGTTCCTCGAGCGGCACGAGCGCGGCAACCCGGCTACCGGGCTGCGCAACCTCAGCACCGGCAACGCCGTGCGTCCGCTCGTCGACGGCGGCGAGTACTTCCCCCGCCTGCTCGAGGAGCTGCGGGCCACCCGGTCCGGCGACCACGTCTACCTCGCCGACTTCCGCGGCGACCTCCAGGAGCGCCTCGACGGGCCCGGCACCGAGATCGGCCGCGTGCTCGCCGACGCGAGCGAGCGCGGTGTCCTCGTGTTCGGGCTGCTCTGGCGCTCCCAGCCCCGCGTGTTCGAGCAGAGCGAGGAGGCCAACGCCGAGTTCGTCCGCCACATCGACGAGCACGACGGCGACGTCCTGCTCGACAGCCGCACCCGTCGCGCCGGCAGCCACCACCAGAAGCTCGTCGTCATACGGCGCCCGGGCGACCCGGCGCACGACGTCGCGTTCGTCGGCGGCATCGACCTCGGGCTCAGCCGCGGCGACACCCACGACCATGACGGCGACCCGCAGGTGATGGAGTTCCCCCGCGCCTACGGGCCGCGCCCGCCGTGGCACGACCTCCAGGCCGAGGTGCGCGGGCCTGCCGTCCACGACCTCGAGCACACGTTCCGCGAGCGGTGGTACGGCAGCAGCACCCTCGACGTGCCCAGCCCGGTGCGCCAGCTCTACGACCGGGCCTACCACGCCGGCGCGCTCACGCACCGGCCGCTGCCCGAGCCGCTGCCGGAGGACGGCACGCCTCGGGGCGGCTGCGCGGTGCAGGTGCTGCGCACCTACCCGGCCCGGCTGCGCCGCTACCCCTTCGCGCCGCACGGCGAGCGCAGCATCGCCGCGGCGTACCGCAAGGCCCTCGCGCAGGCGCGCTCGTTCGTCTACGTCGAGGACCAGTACCTCTGGTCGCGCAGCGTCGCGGCGGTGTTCGCCGAGGCCCTGCGTGCGCACCCCGGGCTCCGGCTCGTCGTGGTGCTCCCCCGGTTCGGCGACCGCGAGGGCCGGCTGGCCGAGGCCGCCGAGCACGGGCGGTCCGAGGCGGTGCGCGTGCTGCGCGCTGCGGGCGGGGACCGTGTGCGGGTCTACGACGTCGAGAACGAGCAGGGCACGCCCGTCTACGTCCACGCGAAGGTGGTGGTGGTCGACGACGTGTGGGCCATGATCGGCTCGGACAACCTCAACCGCCGGTCGTGGACGCACGACAGCGAGCTGTCGATCGCCGTCCTGGACGCCGAGCACGACGACCGTGCGCCCACGGACCCGGCCGGCACCGGCGACGTCGCGCGACGGTTCGCCCGCGACCTGCGGCTGCGCCTGGCACGCGAGCACCTCGGGCTCGAGGACGCGGCGTCGCTCGTCGACCCCGAGCAGTGGCTCGACTGCCTGGCGTCGCGCGCCGACTCTCTCGCGGCGTGGCACCGCACCGGCAGGTCCGGTCCACGTCCGCCGGGCCATCTCGTGCCCCACGTCGACCGCGCCGAGGTGCGGCACCCGCTGTGGGCGCGCGCGCTCTACCGCCTGCTGATGGACCCCGACGGACGCGCCTGGCGCGACCGGCTCCGCGGCCGTCCCTGAGGGACGCGGGGCGGCATCTGCCAGCCTCCCGGCGGCTTGTTCACAGCGTCCTCATAGGCGCACGCTCGACCCTGGACGCTGGTGAGCCCCGGGCCGGCCGGGGCCGTGGACCGGCGCACCCGCGCCCCGGCGCAGCACGAGAGGACCTGCCATGGACCAGGACCGCCCCGGCTGGAACCCGCCCGCCTACGGCGACGGCCCCGACTGGGTGTCGCCCCCGGCGTTCACCCACGAGCCCGAGGTGCTCGAGGCGGCGCCCGCCGCCACCCCGACCGCGCCGCGCCGACGGCTGGGCGCGGGAGTCGCCGTCGCCGCGATCGCCATCGGCGGGCTGGCCGTGGCCGGCACGGCGTACGCCGCGACGTCGTCCCCCTCGCCGAGCCCCACGGGCGGCGCCTCGCAGCTGGCCCCGGGGTACGGGCCGGGCCAGGACGGGCCGCGCGCCGGCGGTCCGCGCGGCGGCTTCGGCCGTGGCGACCACGACGGGCCCGGCGGCTTCGGACGTGGCTTCGGCCCGGGCATGGGCATGGGCGGGGCCATCCACGGCTCCTTCGTCGTGCCGAAGCAGGGTGGCGGCTACCAGACCATCGAGTCGCAGCGCGGCACGGTGAAGTCGGTGTCGCAGACCTCCCTCACGGTCACCAGCGCCGACGGCTTCGAGGCCACCTACGTCGTCACCGCCGACACCGCGGTCAACGCCCAGCGCGACGGCATCGGGTCGGTGAAGTCCGGCGACGAGGTGATGGTCACGGCGGTCAAGGACTCCGGCGGCTCGACCGCCGTCTCGGTCGTCGACCTCACCGGGCTGAAGAGCTCCCACGACGCCTGGGCGCCCCCGGCTCCGGCGCCGAGCGCGACCCAGACCTCCTGACCCACCGCTCGACGCGCGCGTCGGTCCCGCCCTCGGGCGCGGGACCGACGCGCCGCCGTCGAGCCGGCGTCGTGCGGCCGTCGAGCAGCCGTGGTGCAGGCGCCGGGCGCCGCGAGATGCGCGCTCGGGCGCGCGACCGCGCGCGGACGGGAGCCGCCGCACGTGCGAGACCGGGGGGCGACGGTCAGAACGGAGGACGGTCCGCAGGACCGCCGGGTCCCTGCTCGGGTCCGTGACCGGGTCCTGGGCCGGATCCGTGGTCGGTCGTGCGGTCGGGACCGCAGCCCGCGTCGACGTCGGTCCCGGAGCCGGCGGTGTCGCCCGTGCCGCCGACGCCCCGGCGTACCTGCGGCGGTCGCGGGGGGTCGGTCGCCGCGGTGGCAGGCGGCGTCGACGTGCGGCGTGGTGGTGGTTCGAGCACCGGCTGGGCCGGGATCCGGATGCGCTGCCGCCAGCGCGTGACCCATGTGCCCGAGCCGTCCGGCGCACTGTCCTCGATGGTCGCGTGGCCGGCGGTCTTCACCTGGTGGCAGCGCGAGCAGAGCCCGCCGCAGTTCGTGGTGTCGCTCGCGCCCTGGGGGAACGGCAGGGCGTGGTCCATCTCCTGCGCACGCCGGGTGCAGCCGGGACGGCGGCAGATGGGGTCGCGGTGCAGCACGTGCTCACGCAGCGCGGCCGGCAGGTACTGGCGGGTGCCGTAGTCGAGGAGATGCCCGTCGACCGGGTCGACGACCACCCGGCGCCAGAGCTCGGCGACCCCGGCGACCTCGCGGGCGATGGGCGCGGGGATCGGGGTGCCGTTCAGCAGTGCGAGGCCGTCGCGCTCCCCGCGGAGAGTGTCGAGGTCCATCACGACGAGCAGCTCGGTCTGCGTCCGCGACGCGTCGTAGACCAACGACCCGTCCTCGCTGCGGTCGCCGAGAACCAGAGCCGCCAGCGCGTCGGCGCGGCAGGCTCCTGAGGCTGCGTCTTGATTGCCGGCCCGCAGGGCGTCGGCTCCGCCGCGCTGCGCACACAACGCCTTTCCCGCCGCCTCGATCGCGTCGAACACCGCGTCGATCACGGGCGCCTGATGGGTGACCCCCAGGAACGCCATCCCGTCGCCGATCGGCTGCCGGTACACATCCCGCGTCGCGGCGGCCTTGTGCGCGCGGACGGTCGCGTCGGGGTCGTGGCGGGCGATGAGCTTGTCGAG
>WGLY01000031.1 GCA_016125335.1 Frankiales bacterium | reverse complement strand
TGGACCTCGACACCCTGCGCGGCGAGCGCGACGGCCTCGCACTGCTCAACGGGACTCCGATCCCCGCACCGATCGCGCGCGAGGTCGCCGCCGTCGCCGACTGGTGGCGCCGGCTGGTCGTGGACCCGGTCGACGGGCATCTGCTCGACTACGGCACCCGCCAGTACCTCCCCGCCGCGCTGCGCGAGTACGTCCTGCACCGCGACCCGACCTGCCGCCGCCCCGGCTGCACGCGGAGGGCGCAGGAGATGGACCACGCGCTCCCGTTCCCCGAGGGCGCGAGCGACACGGCGAACTGCGGCGGGCTGTGCTCGCGCTGCCACCAGGTGAAGACCGCCGGGCACGCCACCATCGAGGACAGCGCACCGGACGGCTCCGGCACCTGGGTCACCCGCTGGCGCCAACGCATCCGCATCCCGGCCCAGCCGGTGCTGGAGCCACGACGACCCGACCCACCGCCCACGGTCGACGCGCCCGCCCCGCCCGGTGCCGTGCAAGCACGCCCGGACTCGGGCGAGCGGGACGGCGGCGCTCCCGGCTCCGCACCCCGCACCACCGATCCGCCGGAGCGGCCGCCCTTCTGAGGGTGACGCACGCCCGACGGGGTCGACCCGACACAAGCCCTGCCAGGCCGCGGATTCCTGAACCGCCACGCCCCCGTCCCGGCGCTGGGTTCACGTGCCGATGGTCGAGCCTCGCGGCACCGGTGACCGACGCGCGAGCGACCCTCCGACCCCGAGCACGCGCGCGCGACCAGCCGGACCGCCGATGCCGTCTGCGCACGACGGGCGGCACCGGGCGGAGCAGGTGGATCGCTACGGCCCGCGCGCTTCGGGCGGCGGGCGTGGCCCGGGTGCGGCAGGGTGTCGTCCGGCCGATGCACCCACCTCGGAGGACCCCATGGACAAGCGATCCCTCAGCCTGCTCGGCGACAGCGAGCGGATGCTGGTGCTCGAGACGGAGAAGGCCGCGCTGGCCGCTCTCGACGAGGACGGCCTGGTCGCGCTGCACACCCGCGTGCGTCGAGCCCGCGACAAGTACGTCGGGCAGTACCGGCGCGGTGCGGCCACGCGAGTCGGGTCCGCGGGCGGTCGCGGCAAGGCCCACGCCCAGAACCAGCGCGCCCGCGACCGTGCCGAGGTCTTCGAGGCCGCGCTGGCCCGGGTCAGCACGGCGCTGGGCCGCGCGGCGAGGGCGAGCGCGGCCGAGCTGAAGGCCGAGCGGCTCTCCGCGGCACGCTCGGGCGGGGCCGGGCCCGAGGCGCAGCGAACGGCGTCGGCGTCCACCGCACCGGGTCGCGGGCGTACCGCCTCGGGAAGCGCGCGGCCCGCGCCCTCGCGCGCGAAGAAGAACGCGTCCACGAAGGCGGCGGGCGCGCGTCGCCAGGCCGCCCGCGACGCGCGCGGGTGACCGGTGCGCAGGGCCGCCGAGTAGCCTGACCGGCAACTGGCGGCGGACCACGCCGTCCGGGCGGAGGGGAGCACCCGTGCTGCGTGGGGTCCTGCTGTCGATGTCGCGTTCGGAGCGGCTCAAGCAGGTGGCGTCCGAGGCGCCCCCGGCCCGGGCGATGGTCGCCCGCTTCGTCGCGGGCGAGCGCACGGAGGACGCCGTGCGCGCGAGCAGCGAGCTGGTGGACTCGGGCCGCCTCGTCACGATCGACCGGCTCGGCGAGGACGTGCTCGAGCTCGAGCAGGCCCAGGCCACCCGCGACGCGTACGTCGAGCTGCTCGACGCGCTGGGCGAGGCGGGGCTCACCGGCTCCGCGGAGGTCTCGGTCAAGCTCTCCGCCGTCGGCCAGGCGCTGCCCGGCGACGGCGAGCGGATCGCGCTCGACCACGCCCGCGCGATCTGCGAGAAGGCGGCGGCGGTCGGCTCCACGGTGACCCTCGACATGGAGGACCACACCACCACCGACTCCACGCTGGGCATCCTGCGCGAGCTGCGCCGCGACTTCCCCTGGACCGGCGCCGTTCTCCAGGCCTACCTGCGCCGCACCGAGGCCGACTGCCGCGACCTGGCGCACGAGGGCTCGCGGGTCCGGCTGTGCAAGGGCGCCTACTCCGAGCCGGAGTCGGTGGCCTACACCGACCGTGCGGACATCGACCGCGCGTACGTGCGCTGCACCAAGATCCTCATGCAGGGCTCCGGCTACCCGATGCTCGCCACCCACGACCCGCGCCTGGTGGAGATCGGCGGCGCCCTCGCCGTCCGCAACGACCGGCAGCCCGGCACGTACGAGTTCCAGATGCTCTACGGCATCCGCCCGGAGGAGCAGCTGCGCCTGGCGGCCCAGGGTGAGCGGATGCGCGTCTACGTGCCGTACGGCGACGAGTGGTACGGCTATCTCGTGCGCCGCCTCGCGGAGCGACCTGCCAACCTGGGCCTGCTCGCCCGCTCGCTGACCTCGAAGGGCTGACCCGCATGGGACTCGTCGCGATCTTCGGCGCCGGCGTCATGGGGGAGACGCTGCTCGCCGGGCTCATCCGCGCGGGCCGACGGCCCGACGAGCTCGTCGTCACCGAGCGCCGTCCGGACCGGGCGCAGGAGCTGCGCGAGCGGCACGGCGTCGCCGTGGTCGACAACGTCGAGGCCGCGGAGAAGGCCGACACCCTCGTGTTCGTCGTCAAGCCGCAGGACATGGGCGCCCTGTGCGACGAGATCGCGCCCCACGTGCGGCCCGGGGCGCTCGTGGTGTCGCTGGCGGCCGGCATCACCACCGAGTTCCTCGAGTCGCACCTGCCCGACGGGTGCCCGGTGGTGCGCGTCATGCCCAACACCCCGGCCCTCGTCGACCAGGGCATGGCCGCGATCTCGCCCGGCGCGCACTGCGACGTCGCGCACCTCGAGGAGGCGGAGTCGCTGCTGCGGGCGGTGGGCCGCGTGGTGCGCCTCGAGGAGAAGCACCTCGACGCCGTCACCGCCATCAGCGGCAGCGGGCCGGCGTACGTCTTCTACGTCGCCGAGGCGATGATCGAGGCGGGCGTGTTCCTCGGCCTGCCGCGGTCGACGGCCACCGAGCTGGTCGTGCAGACCTGCTACGGCGCCGCGACGATGCTGCGCGAGACCGGCGAGCACCCCAGCGTGCTGCGCGAGAACGTCACCTCCCCGGGCGGCACCACCGTGGCCGCCCTGCGCGAGCTCGACGACCACAAGGTCCGCGCCGCGTTCATCTCGGCCCTCGAGGCGGCCCGCGACCGCAGCGCCGCGCTGGCGACGGGCGAGTGACGAGGCGGTGACGGGACAGTCGGCGGTCGTCTGGGACGACGAGCTCGCGGCCTACGACTTCGGCCCGGGGCACCCGCTGGCGCCGATCCGGGTGCAGCTGGCCATGCGGCTCGCGCGCGACCTGGGCCTGCTGGAGGGCGACGACGTCACCGTCGTGCCGCCCGACCCGGTCGACGACGACATGCTGCGCACCGTCCACGACGCCGAGTACGTCGAGTCGGTGCGGGCGAGCTCGGCCGACCCGGCCCGGCACGACCTGCACCGCGGCCTGGGCACCGACGACGTGCCCACGTTCCGCGGCATGCACGAGGCCTCGCGCGACGTGTGCGGCGCGACGCTGGCCGCGGTCCGCGCGGTGCACGAGGGCCGCGCCCTGCACGCGCTCAACCTGGCCGGCGGCCTGCACCACGCCATGCCCGGGGCGGCGTCGGGCTTCTGCGTGTACAACGACCTCGCGCTCGGGATCCGCTGGCTGCTCGACCAGGGGGTGGAGCGCATCGCCTACGTCGACGTCGACGTGCACCACGGCGACGGCGTCCAGGCCGCCTTCTGGGACGACCCGCGCGTGCTCACCATCTCCATCCACGAGTCCGGCCGCGCGCTCTTCCCGGGCACCGGGTTCCCCATGGAGGTCGGCGGCCCGGACGCCATCGGGTACGCCGTCAACGTCGCACTGCCGCCCGGGATCCGCGACGACGGCTGGCTGCGCGCCTTCGACGGCGTGGTGCCGCCGCTGCTGCGTGAGTTCGCGCCCGAGATCCTCGTGACGCAGCAGGGCTGCGACACCCACGAGGACGACCCGCTGGCCCACCTGGCGCTGTCCGTCGACGGCCAGCGCACCACCTACCACCTGCTGCACGAGCTCGCCCACGAGGTGGCCGGCGGCCGGTGGGTGGCCACCGGTGGCGGTGGCTACTCCTGGATCGACGTGGTGCCCCGCGCCTGGGCCCACCTCGCCGGCGAGGTCGTGGGCCGACCGGTGCCGCCCGAGACCCCCGTGCCCGCCTCATGGCGCACGTTCGTCGAGGACCTCCTCAAGGTCCCCACCCCGGCGCTCATGACCGACGGCGTCGAGCCGCGCACCCGGTCGTGGGCCTCGGGCTACGACCCGGCCGACCCGGTGGACGCCGCGGTCCTGCGCACGCGCGAGGCCGTGTTCCCCTGGCACGGCCTGGCGGCCGACCCGTACCACGGGTTCTGAGCCGGCCGCGGCCGGCGGGCCGGTCACGCTGCGCAGCCGGGACGAGCAGGGGCGGCGTCTCCGCGCACCGGACGTCCCCGCAGCCCGGCGTCGCGGCCCGGTCACTCTCCGACGACGACGGCGCGGGCCCGGCTGACCCGTCCGGGTGACGGCCGGCCGGGTGGACCTGGCGCCACACCTTCCCCACACGCACCCCACGCCACTAGCCTTGCCGCCTGTAGCGGGGCACGACGTGTCGTCGCGGATCCGGTGGGGAAGCCGGGGTCCGCCACGTGCTTGCCCGAAGGACACGTGGACGATGGCAAGCAACGAGCGACCCCTGTCTGAGGTCAGGTTCCTGACCGTGGCCGAGGTGGCCACCCTCATGCGGGTCTCCAAGATGACCGTGTACCGCCTGGTGCACAACGGCGAGCTGCCCGCGATCCGGGTCGGGCGCAGCTTCCGGGTGCCCGAGCAGGCGGTGCACGACTACCTGCGCGACTCCTTCGTCGAGACCGCCTGACCGCCACGCCCGCGCCGGCCCGGGCCGGCGGCGCCCCGCACCGAGCGGGCACGCCGCCGGGCCACGTCGCCCGGCCGTGCGCGGCCGCGCTCAGAGGGCCGCGACGGCGGCCTTGACGGCCTCGGCGACCGACGTCGGCGCACGCCCGATGAGCCGCTCGAGGTCGCCGCTCGTCACGTGCAGGTCGCCCGCCCGGATCCGGGAGTCGACATCGGCGTACACGGCCGCCACCGGCTCGGGCAGGCCTGCGGCGTCCACGAGGATCCCGCGCAGGGTGTCCTCGTCCACGTCGGTGTAGGCGACGTCCTGCCCGGCCGCCTCGGACACGAGCGCGGCCAGCTCCGCCAGGGTGGGCGAGTCCCCGCCCAGCTCGTAGACGGCGCCCACGTGCCCGTCCGTGGACGCGACCACGGCCGCGGCCTCGGCGTAGTCCGCACGCGCGGCCACCGAGACGCGGCCGTCGCCGGCGGCGCCGACCACGCCGTGCTCGAGGTAGGTGGGGATCTGCGAGAGGTAGTTCTCGACGTACCAGGCGTTGCGCAGCATGGTCGAGGGCAGTCCGGACTCCCGGATCGCGTCCTCGGTGGCGCGGTGCTCCTGCGCCAGGACCATGGGGGTCTCGCTCGCTCTCGGGATGGACGTGTAGACGATCCGGCCGACCCCTGCCGCCACCGCGGCGTCGATCACGTTCCGGTGCTGCGGGACCCGCCGTCCGATCTCGCTGCCCGACACCAGCACGACCACGTCCGCCCCCGCCAGCACCCCTGCCAGGGATGCGGGCTCGTCGTAGTCGGACGCGACCACGCGCACGCCGAGGGCGGCGAGGTCGGCGATCCGCTCGACCGAGCGGCCGGTCGCGGTGATGTCCGCCGCTGGGACACCGCGCGCGAGCAGGGACTGGACGACGGAGCGACCGAACGGACCGGTGGCCCCGGTGACGACGATGGACACGTGCGCCTCCTCGAGGTGCGGCGACCCCGACGGCCGCCGCTCGGCGTGCACAACCGGCGTACGCTGATGCCACTTCCCATCGGAGAGCAGGCACCTTGAAGTGCCGTACTTACCCAGAGGTGAGCATGCAGGCCAGAGAGCCGGACGCGCCGACGGTCGACCCGTACGCCGCGAACTGCCCGAGCCGCCAGGTGCTCGACCGCATCGGTGATCGGTGGACGGTGCTGGTGGTCGGCTCCCTCGCGCACGGGCCGATGAGGTTCAGCGAGCTCGCCCGGCGCATCGAGGGCGTGAGCCAGAAGATGCTCACCCAGACCCTGCGCGGACTCGAGCGCGACGGGCTCGTGACCCGCACCGTGCACCCGGAGGTGCCGCCGCGGGTGGAGTACGGGCTCACCGACGTCGGCCGCACGCTCATCGCGCCGCTCGATGCGCTCGACGCGTGGGCCCGGCACAACCTCCCGCAGATAGAGAGGTCGCGGACCCGCTACGACCAGGCGCGCGGCTGAACGCGCTCCGTCGTGCGATCGGCGCCCGGGTCGGGGCACCGCGCCGGTGCGGGTAGGCTGTCGGCAGATTGCGGACGGAGCACATCCGGACGCCAACCCTGCAGCGTCGGATCCCGGCGCCGCGTCCGGACGAGACACACGTGAGGTCGCCCCATGGGCTCCGTCATCAAGAAGCGCCGCAAGCGCATGGCGAAGAAGAAGCACCGCAAGCTGCTCAAGAAGACGCGCATCCAGCGTCGCAACAAGAAGTAGCCCGCGCCTGCGCCGTCGCCGCTGCGACGGCGCGCGCGACCACGACCTGCCACCACGGGCGGGGACCCCACCTCGGGTCCCCGCCCGTGGTGCGTGCCTGCCCGCCACCGGCTGCCGGGTCGGCCCCCGTCGGTGCGCCGTCGTGGGGCAGGATGGGAGGAGCCGCCCGCTGTCGCCGAGGGGAGCCGCCGTGTCGCGCGTGGTCCTGGTCACGGGTGTGTCGCGCCACCTCGGCAGCCGGATGGCCTACCTGCTCTCGCACGACCCCGGCGTCGAGAAGGTCGTCGGCGTCGACATCGTGCCCCCACGCGAGGACATCGGCGGCGCCGAGTTCGTCCGCGCCGACATCCGCAACCCGATCATCGGCAAGGTGATCGCGGCCGCGGGCATCGACACCGTGGTGCACATGGGCGTCATCTCCACCCCGATCCAGGCCGGCGGCCGGGTGACGATGAAGGAGATCAACGTCATCGGCACCATGCAGCTGCTCGCGGCCTGCCAGAAGGCGCCGGGGATCTCGCGGCTCGTGGTGAAGTCGACGTCGTCGGTCTACGGCGCGGGCCCCAAGGACCCGGCCATGTTCACCGAGGACACCGAGCCGCGCAGCCAGCCCCGTTCGGGCTGGGCGAAGGACTCGGTCGAGGTGGAGGCCTACGTCCGCGGGTTCGCGCGCCGGCGCCCGGACGTCGCGGTCACCACGTTCCGGTTCGCGAACTTCCTCGGCCCTCGCGTCGAGACGCCGATGGCCTCCTACTTCGGGCTGCCCGTCGTGCCGACGGTGCTCGGCCACGACGCCCGGCTCCAGTTCGTGCACGAGGACGACGGGCTCGAGGCGATCCGGCGGGCGGCGCTGGAGGACCACCCCGGCATCTTCAACGTGGCCGGCGACGGCATTCTCATGCTCAGCCAGGCGGTGCGCCTGGCCGGCAAGGCGGTGCTGCCGGTGCCCACGCCGCTCGTGGGAGTGGTGGGCGGCTGGTTCCGCCGCGCGGGCCTGGCCGACTTCTCGCCCGAGCAGATCAAGTTCCTCACCTACGGCCGCGGCCTGGACACCTCGCGCATCCGCGACGAGATGGGGTTCGTGCCCACCTACACCACGCGCGACGCGTTCGTGGAGTTCGTGCACGAGCGCGGCCTCGACGCGGCGCTGCCCAAGCACCGGGCCGAGGCGATCGAGCGCGGCCTCGCGCACGCGCTCGGCTCGTCCACCCTGTCCGAGGCGCGGCTGTCCGCGCGGCTGCGGGAGGAGGCACCGGGTCGTGCCTGACGCCACGGTGATCCCGATCGGCGGCGACGACGGCCGCAAGGCCGCGTCCCGCGCCGCCCGCGCCGCGGGCAGCACCGGCCCCCGCGCGCGCCGCCCCGCGCCGCCGGCCGACGACGCCGGCTACGCCCAGCCCGAGCCCGACGAGCGCGACGCCGGCGAGCGGCCGGACGAGCACGACGTCGACGGCGCCCCCGGGCGGATCGACGCCACGCTCGCGGACTGGCTGGACTTCCTGCGCCGGCGCATCACCGGCGACTACGTCGTCGACGACTTCGGCTTCGACGAGGAGCTGACCGACCGCGTGCTGCTGGCCCCGCTGCGGCCCCTCTACGAGCGGTGGTTCCGGGTCGAGACCCGCGGCATCGAGAACGTGCCCAGCGAGGGCGGCGCGCTCGTCGTCGCGAACCACTCCGGCACCATCGCGCTCGACGCCGTCATGACGCAGGTGGCCCTGCACGACCACCACCCGGCCCACCGCAACCTGCGGATGCTCGGCGCCAACCTGGTGTTCCAGACGCCGTTCCTCGGCGAGGTGGCCCGCAAGTCCGGCCACACGCTGGCCTGCAACCCCGACGCCGAGCTGCTGCTGTCCAGCGGCGAGGTCGTCGGCGTCTGGCCCGAGGGGTTCAAGGGCATCGGCAAGCCCTACAGCGAGCGCTACAAGCTCCAGCGGTTCGGCCGCGGCGGCTTCGTGGCGACGGCGCTGCGCACGCGGACGCCGATCATCCCGTGCGCGGTGGTGGGTGCCGAGGAGATCTACCCGATCCTCGGCAACGCCCGGACCCTGGCCCGGCTGTTCAACCTGCCCTACTTCCCGGTGACGCCGACCTTCCCGTGGCTCGGCCCGCTCGGCCTGGTGCCGCTGCCGAGCAAGTGGATCATCGAGTTCGGCGAGCCGATCATGACCGACCAGTTCCCCGAGGGTGCCGCCGACGACCCGATGCTCGTCTTCAACATCACCGACCAGGTGCGCGAGACGATCCAGCAGACGCTCTACCGGCTGCTGGTCTCGCGGCGCTCGGTGTTCCGCTGAGCGCACCCCGGTCGCACCCGCCGTCGCCGTGCCGGCCGGTGTCGCCGGCCGCGGCTACGGTCGATGCGTGAACCCTCGCATCTCCGTCTACATCGCCGCGAGCCTCGACGGCTTCATCGCCCGTCCCGACGGCGACCTCGACTGGCTGCACGCCGCGGCGGCCGAGGGCGAGGACTACGGCTACGACGAGTTCCTGGCCGGCATCGACCTCGTCGCCATGGGGCGCGGCACCTACGACCACATCGCCGGCATCGACCCCGTGCCGTACGGCGGCCGCCCGGTCGAGGTCTTCACCTCGCGCCCGCCCGCGCCGCGCGAGGGCGTCGCGTTCGTGGCGCAGCCGGCGTCGGACGCCGTGGCCCGCTGGACGGTGCAGGGCGTGCGGAACGTCTACGTCGACGGCGGCGAGCTGATCCGGCAGTTCCTCGCGATCGGCGCGGTCGACGACCTCGTGGTCACGGTCGTGCCGCTGATCCTCGGCGAGGGGCTGGCGCTGTTCCCGCCGTCCGGCGTCGAGACGCCCCTGCGACTCACGGGCACGCAGAGCTGGCCGAGCGGCATGGTGCAGCTGCGCTACGCCGTCGCCCGGCCCGCGGCGGGCTCCTGACCGAGGTCGCGCCGCCGGCGGGTGGCTAGCGGCGGGACGCGCGGGCGGCGCCGATGCCCAGGCCGATGCCGATGCCGAGCCCGGCGGCCGCGGCGACGCCGGCGGGCACGTAGTAGCGCGCGTTCATCCGGGCGCGGCGGTAGTCGTGGATCTCCCAGCCGACGGCCCGCGCGTGCTTGCGCAGGGCGCCGTCCGGGTTCACCGCCACCGCGCGGCCGACGATCGAGAGCATCGGCACGTCGTTGGCGGAGTCGGAGTACGCCGTGCAGCGCACCAGGTCGAGCCCCTCGCGCTCGGCCAGGGCGCGCACGGCCTCGGCCTTCGCCTTGCCGTGCAGCGGCGCGCCGACCAGCCGCCCGGTGTAGACGCCGTCCTCGATCTCGCTGACCGTGCCCAGCGCCCCGGTGAGGCCGAGGCGCTCGGCGATGATCGAGGCGAGCTCGACCGGGGTGGCCGTCACCAGCCACACGCGCTGCCCGCGGTCGAGATGGCCGTGCGCCAGGGCGAGCGTGCCGGGCCACAGCTTGCGGGCCATCAGCTCGTCGAAGATCTCCTCGCCGAGCGAGACGACGTCGTCCACGCGCTTGCCCTGCACGAAGGCCAGCGCCGCCTCGGTGGCCGACGCCATGTCCTCGAGGTCCTCGGCGCCGTTCACCACGAACTTGGCCTGCTTGAGGGCGAAGTCGCCGACCTCGCGCATCGTGAAGAAGTTGCGCCGGGCCAGGCCGCGAGCGAGGTGGAAGATGCTCGCCCCGCGCATGACGGTGTTGTCGACGTCGAAGAAGGCCGCACCGGTGAGGTCCGGCTCCACCAGGCGGGTGGGGGCGACCGACGCGGCGGCGGCCGCGGCCTCGCCGGCCACCTGCGAGGCGTGCACCAGGTCGTGGCGTCGCGACGCGTTCATGCCCGGGAGCCTAGCCAGGGTGCCGTGTGCCACGATCGTCGCGTGACCCCGTCGGACGCCACGAACGTCGCCGACCTGCTGCGCGAGACCGCCGCGCAGCGGCCGGACGCGGTGGCGTTCCTCGACCTCGCCACCGGCGTCGAGACCACCTGGGCCACCCTCGACACCTCCGTGGACGCCACCGCGGCCGGGCTGCGCCGCCACGGCCTCGAGCCCGGCGACCGGGTCGCCCTGCTGCTCGGCAACCGCATCGAGTTCGTGGCGATGTACCTGGCCACGCTGCGGGCGGGCATGGTCTCCGTGCCGCTCAACACCGGCTACACGGCGGCGGAGGTGGAGGACCTGCTGGCCCGGTCCGGGGCGCGGCTGGTGGTGGCGGAGGAGGCCACGGAGGCGGTCGCCGCCGCGGCCACGGCCTCCCTCGACACCGAGCTCGTGGTGGTGGGCGACCCGGCGTACACCGGGATCGAGCGCGCCGGCCACCGCGCCGACGCCCCCCGGCCGGACGCCGAGGCCTTCGACCCGGAGTCCCTGGCGGTGCTGCTGTTCACCTCGGGCACCAGCGGCCCGAGCCGCGGCGCGATGCTCACCCACCGGGCGCTGCTGGCCAACGTCGCGCAGACGCTTCGCCTGGAGCCGCCGCCGCTGCAGGACGACGACGTCGTGCTGGTGGTGCTGCCGCTGTTCCACATCTACGGCCTCAACGCCGTCCTCGGCGTGGCCCTGGCCAGCGGCGCCCGCTGCGTGCTGCTGCCCCGGTTCTCGCCACTCCCCGCGCTCGAGGTGGTGGAGGCGCACGGCGTCACCAACGTGCCCGCGGCGCCCCCGGTGTTCGTCGCCTGGTCCTCCGTGCCGGACCTCGACCACCGGCTCGCCGGTGTCCGCACCCTGATCTCCGGCGCGGCGCCGCTGGCACCCGCGGTGCTCGACGCGTTCGTCGAGCACGCCGGTCGGCCGGTGTGGGAGGGCTACGGCCTCACCGAGGCCGCCCCGGTCGTCACCAGCACCCTGGTGGGGCACCGGCCCAAGCCCGGCTCGATCGGCGCCCCCCTGCCCGGCATCGAGGTGCGCCTCGTCGACGAGGACGGCAGCGACGCGGACGAGGACGACCCGGGCGAGATCTGGGTGCGCGGGGCCAACCTGTTCTCGGGCTACTGGCCCGACGGCGCGGGCGGCCCGGACGCCGAGGGCTGGTACGCCACCGGCGACGTCGCCTACCGCGACGCGGACGGCGACCTGCACCTGGTGGACCGGCGCCGCGACCTCGTGCTCGTGTCCGGCTTCAACGTCTACCCGTTCGAGGTGGAGACGGTCATCGCCTCCAACCCGGACGTCGCCGAGGTGGCCGTCGTCGGCGTCCCGCACGAGCAGACCGGCGAGACGGTGAAGGCGTACGTCGTGCCCGTGGCCGGCCGCACCGTCACGCGCGAGCAGGTGGCCGCGCTGTGCGAGTCGCGGCTGGCCCGGTTCAAGTGCCCCACGGTGATCGAGATCGTGGAGTCGCTGCCGCACTCGGCCACCGGCAAGATCGCCCGCGCGCGGCTGCGCGAGTCCGGCGCATGAGCGCGGACCCCGCCGGTCCCCGGGTCACGCTGGTCGGCAAGCCCGGCTGCCACCTGTGCGACCAGGCGCGCGAGGTCATCGAGTCCGTGTGCGCGCAGACCGGCGAGTCGTTCGACGAGGTGTCGATCCTCGACGACCCGGAGCTGGCGGACCTCTACTGGGAGCAGATCCCGGTGACCCTCGTCGACGGCGTCCAGCACGACTTCTGGCGGGTCGACCCGGCCCGGCTGCGGGCCGCGCTGGCCCGCCCCAGGCCCGCCGGGGCCTGACTCCTCCGCCCGGGGCGTCCGGGTCCGGCTGGGCTCCGGCCGCCGCGCAGGCTACGGTTGCGTAACCTCACGACCGGGAGCCCTCATGACCGCAGTCGACGACCGTCCGTCCGCCGACCTCGTCCGCGAGCTCGAGCCGGTGGCCGCGCGCGAGCTCGAGCGCCACCTCGCGATGGCCAAGGAGTGGTTCCCGCACCAGTACGTGCCCTGGAGCCAGGGCACCGACTTCGACGGCGAGTACGGCGGCGAGGCCTGGGCCGAGGAGCAGTCGCCGGTCGACGGCGTCGCGCGGACGGCGCTGGTCGTCAACCTGCTCACCGAGGACAACCTGCCGAGCTACCACCGTGCGCTGTCCGACGTCGTCGGCCGCGACAGCGCGTGGGGCGAGTGGGTGCACCGCTGGACCGCCGAGGAGGCCCGGCACGGCACCGCGATGCGCGACTACCTCACCGTGACCCGCTCGGTCGACCCGGTCGCCCTCGAGCGCGAGCGCATGGACCACATGGGCCGCGGGTTCGCCAGCGACCACGAGCGCACGATGCTCACGACGATGTCCTACGTGTCGTTCCAGGAGCTCGCCACGCGGATCTCGCACCGCAACACGGGGCGGCACACCGACGACGCCGGCTGCGACCGCCTGCTCGCGCGCATCGCCGCGGACGAGAACCTCCACATGCTCTTCTACCGCAACGTCATGGCCGCGGCGTTCGAGATCGACCCGGACGCCTCGATGGAGGCCGTGCTCGAGGTCGCGGAGAACTTCGCGATGCCGGGCAACGGCGTCGAGGGCTTCACCCGCCGCTCCCTCACGATCGCGCTCGCCGGCATCTACGACCTGCGCATCCACCACGACGAGGTGCTCTCGCCCGTGCTGCGGGCCTGGAACGTGTGGGACCGCACCGACCTCGGGTCGGCCGGCGAGGCCGCCCGCGAGCGGCTCGCCGCGTTCATGGCCGGCCTGGACTCCGCGGCGTCGCGGTTCGAGGACAAGCGCGCCGCCCGCGCGCAGCGCATCGCCCAGGGCTGAGACGCCCCGCGCGCCGACCCGCTCCGGCGACCCGCTGTGACGTGATCGCAGCCCCCTGACCTGCGACGACGCCGTCGCCGCAGGTCGTCCCGTCGTGCACCGGGGGTCAGAATGTGTGACGCCGGTCACACCGGATCCGTCCACATGCTGGTACGACGTCCGGTCCTGACTTTGTGCGCTCGTTCACAACTACCTACGCTGACGGGACCCGCCACGACCGATCCGGGGTGACCTCAGTGCCGCTGTCTCGCGCGTCCGACGCGTCGAGGCGTGGCATACCGGAGGCCACCGTCGCCCGGCTCCCGATCTACCACCGCGTGCTGAGCCAGCTCGCCGAGGTCGGCGTGGCCACGGTGTCGAGCGAGGAGCTGGCCGCGGCCAGCGGGGTCACGAGCGCGAAGCTGCGCAAGGACCTCTCGCACCTCGGCTCCTACGGCACCCGCGGCGTCGGCTACGACACCGAGTACCTCGTCTACCAGATCGCCCGCGAGCTCGGCCTGAGCCAGGACTGGCGCGTGGTCATCGTCGGCGTCGGCAACCTCGGCCACGCATTGGCCAACTACGGCGGGTTCGCCACCCGCGGCTTCCGCGTCGTCGGTCTCGTTGACGCCGACCCCGCGCGCGTGGGCGAGCGCATCACGGTCGGCACCGACGGCACCGAGCTCGAGGTGCGCGCGGTGGCCGACCTCGAGGCGGTCGTCGCCGACGGCGCGGCCAGCATCGGCGTCATCGCGACCCCGGCCTCGGCGGCGCAGGAGGTCTGCGACCGGCTCGTGGCGGCCGGCGTCACGAGCATCCTCAACTTCGCGCCGGCCGTGCTGAGCACGCCGGACGGCGTCGACCTGCGCAAGGTCGACCTCGCCACGGAGCTGCAGATCCTGGCGTTCCACGAGCAGCGCAAGCACGCGGAGGCCCAGGCATGACGCTGCTCGTGGTCGGCGTCAGCCACCGCACCGCCCCGGTGTCGCTCCTCGACCGGCTCGCGCTCGTGCCCGAGGCCACCGCGCGGCTCCAGGTGGAGCTGCTCGCCTCGCCGCACGTCGCCGAGTCGCTGGTGCTCTCCACCTGCAACCGGGTCGAGATCTACACCGACGTCAGCAAGTTCCACGGCGGGGTGGTCGACGTCACCGAGACCCTGGCCAAGGCCACCGGCGTGACCCGCGAGGAGCTCACGCCGCACCTCTACGTCCGCTACGAGGACCGCGCGGTGCAGCACATGTTCGAGGTCGCCGCCGGCCTGGACTCCATGGTGGTGGGCGAGCAGCAGATCATCGGCCAGGTGCGCGACGCGCTGCGCGCCGCGCAGGAGGGCGCCACCGCCGGGCGCAGCATCAACGACCTCGCCCAGGCCGCCCTGCGGGTGGGCAAGCGGGTGCACCACGAGACCGGGATCGACCGCGCCGGCGCCTCGATCGTCAGCGTCGCGCTCACGCTCGCCGCGGAGCGGCTCGGCGGGCTCGAGGGCCGCCGGGCGCTCGTCGTGGGCGCCGGCGCGATGAGCTCGCTGGCGGCGGTGTCGCTGCTGCGGGCCGGGGTCACCGACGTCGTGGTCGCCAACCGCACGCACGCCCGGGGCGTGCGGCTCGCCGAGCAGGTCGGCGGCACCGCGATCGAGCTGGCCACCCTGGGCGACCACCTCGCCCAGGCCGACGTCGTCGTCTCGTGCACCGGGTCCACCGGCCTCGTGCTCACCACTGACGACCTGCGTGCCGCGCGCGGTGACGCCGGGCACCCGCTCGTGGTGCTCGACCTCGCCCTGCCGCACGACACCGAGGAGACGATCGGCACGCTGCCCGGGGTCACCCGGGTCGACCTCGCCGCGCTGGCCGACCTCCCTGGCGCCAGCGCCCCGGAGCGCGACGTGGAGCTCGCCCGCGGCATCGTCGCCGAGGAGGTCCGCGCGCAGCTCGCGGTGATCGCCGCGCAGCGGGTCGAGCCCATCGTGGTGTCGCTGCGGGCCCGCGCCGACGAGGTGGTGGACGCCGAGCTGCGTCGCCTGCGCGTGCGGCTGCCCGGCCTCGACGACGCGGCGGCCGACGAGGTGGCGCGCGCGCTGCGGCGGGCCGTCTCCACCCTCATGCACACGCCCACCGTGCGGATGAAGGAGCTCGCCGGCGACCCCGACGGCGCCCGCTACGCCACGGCCCTGCACCGCCTCTTCGACCTCGACCCGGCCGCGGTCGAGGCGCTCACGGCGGCCGACGACGCCACGGCCCCCGGCGGCGTGCCCGGCGCCGGCGACCCTGGCTACGACCAGCTGCTCGGCGGCGCGTCGTGACGGCGGTGCGCGTGGCCACCCGGTCCAGCCTGCTGGCGCGCACGCAGTCCGCCCTGGTCGCCGACGCTCTCGCCGCCCGCATGGGCTCCCCGGTCGAGCTCGTCCCGGTCACGTCCCAGGGCGACGCCGACCGCAGCACCCCGCTGGCGGCGTTCGGCGGGGTCGGCGTGTTCGTCGCCGCCGTGCGCCAGGCGGTGCTGCGCGGCGACGCCGACGTCGCCGTCCACTCGCTCAAGGACCTCCCCACGGGCACCGCCCCCGGCCTCGTGCTCGCCGCCGTGCCCGTCCGCGAGGACCCCCGCGACGTCCTCGTGGCGCGCGACGGCGCCACGCTCGACCGGCTGCGCCCGGGTGCCCGCGTGGGCACCGGCTCGCCGCGCCGCGCCGCCCAGCTGCTCGCCCGCCGGCCCGACCTCGACGTGGTCGGGCTGCGCGGCAACGTCGACACCCGGCTGCGCGCCGTGTCCGAGGGCGACCTCGACGCGGTGGTGCTCGCGCGGGCGGGCCTGGCCCGCCTCGGCCGGCTCGACGCGGTCACCGAGGTGCTCGGGACCGAGGTCATGCTGCCCGCCCCCGGACAGGGGGCGCTGGCGGTCGAGTGCCGCGACGTCGACGTCGACGCCGCGCTGCTCGCCGCGCTCCGCTCGCTCGACGACCCCGCCACGCGCGCGGCCGTCACGGCGGAGCGCTCGCTCCTCGCCACCCTCGAGGCCGGTTGCTCGGCGCCCGTCGGGGCGCACGCGACCGTCTCCGAGGAGGGCGGGGCGCTGCTCGTGCACCTGACCGGGTCCGTCGTCAGCTCGGACGGCGGGTCCCAGGTGCGGTCGTCCGTCACCGGCGCGGCCGACGACGCGGAGGCCGTGGGACGCCAGCTCGCCCACGACCTCCTCGCCGCCGGCGCGCCCGGTCTCCAGCCCGTGAGGGGAAGCGCATCATGAGCGCCGTCATCGCACGAACCCGTAAGAAGCCGGTCGGCACCGTCTCGTTCGTCGCCGCTGGCCCCGGCGACCCCGACCTCGTCACGCTGCGCGCGGCCCAGCTGCTGCGCGAGGCCGACGTCGTGGTCGCCGACGCCGACGTCGTCGGGCTCGCGGGCTCGTTCGCCTCGCCCGACGCCGAGGTCGTGGCCGCCGTCGACGACGACGGCCTGCCCCTGCCGCACCCGGCCCGCGCCAAGGTCGTGGCCGACGCCGCCAAGGCCGGATCGGCCGTGGTGCGCCTGTTCTCCGGCGACCCGCTCCTCGACGGCGCCCTGCAGACCGAGGCCGCGGCGCTGGCCCGCACCAAGGTGCCCTTCGACATCGCCCCCGGCGTGTCCACCCTGACCGCGATCCCGGCCTACGCCGGCATCGGCCTGCTCGGCGGCAAGGCGCGCGAGATCCGGGTGGTGGACGCCGACGACCCCGGCGTCGAGTGGGCCGCGCACGTCGACCCCCGGGTGACCCTGGTGGTCACCAACGGCGCCGACCGCGCGGTCGACATCGCCCGCGCCCTCGTCGAGGCCGGCCGCCCGCCCGCGACGCCGGTGGCCGTCACCCGCGGCGGCACCACGGTCGAGCAGCGCACCGTCGCCTCCACCCTGGCCGACCTCGCCGGCGCGGTGAAGGCGGCCAAGCAGGCCGGCCCGGGCATCGTCGTCATCGGCGAGACCGTGGGCCAGCGCGACAAGCTCTCCTGGTTCGAGACCAAGCCGCTCTTCGGCTGGCGGGTGCTGGTGCCGCGCACCAAGGAGCAGGCGGGCGCGCTCTCCGAGCAGCTCTCCCGCTACGGCGCCGTCGGCGTCGAGGTGCCCACCATCTCGGTGGAGCCGCCGCGCACGCCGCAGCAGATGGAGCGCGCGATCACCGGCCTGGTGTCCGGTCGGTTCCAGTGGGTCGCGTTCACCAGCGTCAACGCCGTCCGCGCGGTGCGGGAGAAGTTCGACGAGTACGGCCTCGACGCCCGCGCGTTCGCCGGGCTCAAGGTGGCCGCCGTCGGCGAGCAGACCGCCAAGGCGCTCACCGCGTTCGGCGTGCGGCCCGACCTCGTCCCCAGCGGCGAGCAGAGCAGCGCGGGGCTGCTCGAGGACTTCCCCGAGTTCGACCCCGTGTTCGACCCCATCAACCGGGTGTTCCTCCCGCGCGCCGACATCGCCACCGACACCCTCGTGGCCGGCCTCGTGGAGCTCGGCTGGGAGGTGGAGGACGTCACCGCCTACCGCACGGTGCGGGCCGCGCCGCCGGCCGCGGAGACGCGCGAGGCGATCAAGACCGGCGGGTTCGACGCCGTGCTCTTCACGTCGTCGAGCACCGTGCGCAACCTCGTCGGCATCGCCGGCAAGCCGCACGCCACCACCGTCGTCGCCTGCATCGGCCCGGCCACGGCCAAGACGGCGGAGGAGCACGGCCTGCGGGTCGACGTCCTCGCCGAGACGCCCTCGGTGGCCGCGCTCGCCGAGGCGCTCGCCGCCCACGGCGACGCGCTGCGCCTGGCCGCGGCCGAGGCGGGGGAGTCCACGTGGCGCCCGAGCAAGCGCCGCGGAGGCGCCCGGCGCAAGGCGACCTGAGGATGGCCACCGTGACGGGCAGCAGCCAGGGCACGGACACCGGCGCCGGCGGGTTCGCGGGGCCGGTCCCCGTGGCGCGGCCGCGCCGGCTGCGGCGCACGCCCGCGATGCGCCGGCTCGTGGCCGAGACCCGCCTGCACCCCGCCGGGCTCGTGCTGCCGGTCTTCGTGCGCGAGGGCCTCGAGGAGCCGGTGCCGATCTCGTCGCTGCCCGGCGTCGTCCAGCACTCGCGCGCCTCGCTGCGCCGGGCCGCCGCGGAGGCGGTCTCGCTCGGCCTCGGCGGGATCATGGTGTTCGGCGTGCCCGAGCGGCGCGACGCCGTGGGCTCGGGCGCGACCGACCCGGACGGGATCCTCAACGTCGGCATCGCCGAGATCCGCGACGAGGTGGGCGACGACCTCGTGGTGATGGCGGACCTCTGCCTCGACGAGTTCACCGACCACGGCCACTGCGGCGTCCTCACGCCCGGCGGCGAGGTGGACAACGACGCCACGCTCGAGCGCTACGCGGACATGGGCGTGGCCCTCGCCCGCGCCGGGGCCCACGTCGTGGGCACCTCCGGGATGATGGACGGCCAGGTGGGCGTCGTGCGCCGGGCCCTCGACCTCGCCGGCGCGCAGGACGTGTCCGTGCTCGCCTACGCCGCCAAGTACGCCTCGGCGTTCTACGGCCCGTTCCGCGAGGCCGTCGACAGCCAGCTCCAGGGCGACCGCCGCACCTACCAGCAGGACCCCGCCAACCGCCGCGAGGCGGTGCGCGAGGTGCGCCTCGACGTCGAGGAGGGCGCGGACCTCGTGATGGTCAAGCCCGCGTCGCACTACCTCGACGTGCTGCGCGACACCGCCGACTCCGTCGACGTGCCCGTGGCGGCGTACCAGGTCTCGGGCGAGTACGCCGTCATCGAGGCCGCGGCCGCGCACGGCTGGATCGAGCGCGAGCGCGCGGTGGTCGAGTCGGTCACCGCCATCCACCGGGCGGGAGCCGGCGTCGTGCTCACGTACTGGGCGAGCGAGCTGGCCCGCTGGATCGCGGACGGCCGCGCATGAGCCGGCCCTACCCCGACTCCGCCCCCGCCTCGCAGGCGCTCTTCGCGCGCGGGCGCACGGTGACGCCGGGCGGGGTCAACTCCCCGGTGCGCGCCTTCCGCGCCGTGGGCGGCACGCCGCGGTTCATGGCCTCGGGCCACGGCCCCTGGCTCGTCGACGCCGACGGCCGCGACTACCTCGACCTGGTCTGCTCGTGGGGGCCGCTGGTGCTCGGCCACGCCCACCCGGACGTGGTGGACGCCGTCACCGCCGCCGCGGTGCGCGGCTTCTCCTTCGGCACCCCCGCCGAGGGCGAGGTGCGCCTCGCCGAGGAGATCGTGTCGCGGGTGCCCGCCGTGGAGCAGGTGCGGCTGGTGAGCAGCGGCACCGAGGCCACGATGTCGGCGATCCGGCTGGCCCGCGGGTTCACCGGGCGCACGAAGGTGGTGAAGTTCGCCGGCTGCTACCACGGGCACGTCGACTCGCTGCTGGCCGCCGCGGGCTCGGGCATCGCGACGTTCGCGCTGCCCGACACCCCGGGCGTCACCGGCGCGCAGGCCCACGAGACCCTCGTGCTGCCCTACAACGACCTCTCAGCGGTCGAGGCGGCCTTCGCCGCGCACGGCGACGACATCGCGGCCGTGATCACGGAGGCGGCCGCGGCGAACATGGGCGTCGTCGCGCCGCACGAGGGCTTCAACGCCGGGCTCGCCCGGATCGCCCACGAGCACGGCGCCCTGCTCGTCGTCGACGAGGTGATGACCGGGTTCCGCGTCGCCCGCGGGGGCTGGCTCGAGCTCGAGGCGCGCACCGACCCCTCCTGGGCGCCGGACCTGGTCACGTTCGGCAAGGTCATGGGCGGCGGCCTGCCCGCGGCCGCGTTCGGCGGCCGGGCCGACGTCATGGCCCACCTCGCGCCGGCCGGGCCGGTCTACCAGGCCGGCACGCTGGCCGGGAACCCCGTGGCGGCCGCCTGCGGCCTGGCCACGCTCCAGCGCTGCGACGCGGGCCTCTACGCCCACCTCGACGCCACCGCCGCCCGCGTGGCCGCGCTGGTGTCCGAGGCGCTCTCCGCGGCGGGCGTCGTCCACGCGGTCGCGACGGCGGGCAACCTGTTCTCGTTCTTCTTCCGCGAGCAGGCCCCGCGCGACTACGACCAGGCCCGCGACCAGGAGGCCTGGAGGTACGCCGCGTTCTTCCATGCGATGCTCGACCACGGGGTCTACCTGCCCCCGAGCGCCTTCGAGGCGTGGTTCGTCTCGGCCGCCCACGGCGACGCCGCGCTCGACCGGCTGGTCGAGGCGCTCCCGTCGGCGGCGGCGGCCGCCGCGGCGGCGCGCCCGGACATCGCGAAGGAGTACGCGTGAGCACCCGCACCGTCGTCCACCTGCTGCGCCACGGCGAGGTGCACAACCCCACCGGGGTGCTCTACGGACGGCTGCCCGGGTTCCGGCTCTCCGAGCTCGGCGAGCAGATGGCCGAGCGGGCGGCCGAGGCGCTCGCCGACCGCGACGTGACCGTCGTCGTCTCCTCCCCGCTCGAGCGGGCGCAGCAGACCGCCGCCCCCGTGGCGGCGCGGCACGGCGTCCGCGTGACGATCGACGACCGCGTGCTCGAGGCCACCAACGTGTTCGAGGGCCAGCGCGTGAGCGTGGGCGACGGCGTGCTGCGCCACCCCGGCACCTGGCGCCACCTGTGGAACCCGATCACGCCGAGCTGGGGCGAGCCCTACGCCGAGGTGGCCGGGCGGATGCGCGCCGCGGTCACCGCCGCGCGGCACGCCGCCCGGGGCCACGAGGCCGTCGTCGTGAGCCACCAGCTGCCCATCTGGATCGCCCGGCTCGACGCCGAGAACCGCCGCTTCGTCCACGACCCGCGCCGCCGCCAGTGCGGCCTGGCCAGCCTCACGTCGCTGGCCTTCGACGACGACCGGCTGGTGGCGATCGCCTACACCGAGCCCTCGGCCGACCTCGTGCGGCTCTCCCGCACGGCTGCGACCGCCAAGGGCGCCTGAGCCCGTGCCCGCCCGCACCCGGCGCGCGACCGGCCCCGGAACCCGGGGGCGGGCCCCGCACGTCACCCCCGGCGGGGCGCCGCGCCCCGCGTCAGCGATGCTGATCCCGTCCGACCCCCGAGCGAACCAGGAGCCGACGCCGTGAGAGCCCGACGGACGCGTGCCGTCGCGCTGGCGCTGCTCGCTGTGGTGGCGCTGGCCGGGTGCTCCACGACCACCGGGTCCACCGACGGCTCGCTGGGCTTCGTCGCCGGCGACGGCTCCGTGGTGCTGCTGCCCTCGGCCGAGCGCGCGCCGGCCCCCTCGCTGTCCGGCACGACCCTCGACGGCGCGCGGCTCGACCTCGCGTCGCTGCGCGGCAAGGTCGTCGTCCTCAACTACTGGGCCTCGTGGTGCAGCCCGTGCCGCGAGGAGGCGGGCGCCCTCGACCGCGCCTACCAGGCCACGCACGGGCAGGGCGTCGACTTCGTCGGGGTCGTGGCCGGGGGCAAGGACTCCGTGGAGAACGCCGCCGCGTTCGTCCGCCGGTTCGAGGTGCCCTACCCGTCGCTGTACGACGGCGACCAGAGCATCGTGCTGGCGCTGTCCGGCACGCTGCCGCCGGACGCGATCCCGTCGACCCTCGTGCTCGACCGGCAGGGCCGCATCGCCGCGCGCACGCTCGGCGCGGTCGACTACTCGGGCCTGCGCGGCATGATCGACCCCGTCCTGGCGGAGAAGGCCTGAGATGAGCGCCGTCGAGACCGTCGCCACCGGGTCGCTGCTGCTCGCCGCGCCGATCGCGTTCGCCGCGGGCGCGGTGTCGTTCCTCTCCCCGTGCGTGCTGCCGCTCGTGCCCGGCTACCTGTCCTACGTCACCGGCCTCACCGGCGCGGAGCTCGCCGGCGAGGAGGAGACCACCACCACGACGGCCGCGCCGTCGGCCGGGTCCGCGAGCGGCGAGCCGGAGCAGGCCGTCGCGGCCGAGGGCACCGCGGGCGGGACCGGCGCCGGGGTCAGCACGCGCGTGCTCGCCCCGGACCAGGTGGCCCGGGCGCGCACCAAGGGCCGCGTGCTCGCCGGCTCGGTGCTGTTCGTCCTCGGGTTCACGGTGGTCTTCGTGTCCTACGGCGTGCTCTTCGGCGCCCTCGGCGAGGCCCTCGTGCGCTACCAGACCACCATCACGCGGGTGCTCGGCGTGCTGGTGATCGGGCTCGGCCTGGCGTTCCTCGGCCTCATGCCGGGCGCGCAGCGCGAGTGGCGGCTGCACCGCACCCCCACGCTGGGCCTGTGGGGTGCCCCGTTCCTCGGCGTGCTGTTCGGCCTCGGCTGGACCCCGTGCATCGGCCCCACCCTCGGCGCGGTGCAGACCCTCGCGTTCACGCAGGCCAGCGCCGCCCGCGGCGCGCTGCTGTCGGTCTTCTACTGCCTGGGCCTCGGCCTGCCGTTCGTGCTCGTGGGCCTGCTCTTCCGCCGTGCGCTGGGCGCCATCGGCTGGGTGCGCCGGCACAACCGCCTCGTGATGCGCCTGGGCGGCGCGATGCTCGTGGCCATCGGCGTCCTGCTCGTCACCGGGCTGTGGGACGACCTCACGATCAGCATGCGCTCGTGGGCGAGCGGGTTCGGGGTGCCGCTGTGACCGAGGTGCGCGACACCGCGCCGGAGCCCGAGCAGCTGGCCCCGATGTCGACGGCGCCGGCCCAGGGCGACGACGCCGCCGGACAGGTGGGGATCGGCATCACCGGCTGGCTGCGCTGGGTCTGGCGCACGCTCACGAGCATGCGCACCGCGCTGATCCTGCTCTTCCTGCTCGCGGTGGCGTCCTCGATCGGGTCCTTCTTCCCGCAGCGCGGCACGAACCCGATGCGGGTCACGGACTACCTCGCCAACGACCCCAAGGGCCCCTTCCTCGACAAGCTGGGGTTCTTCGACGTCTTCTCCGCGCCGTGGTTCGCGGCCATCTACCTGCTGCTGTTCGTCTCGCTCGCCGGCTGCGTGCTCCCGCGCTCGCTCCAGCACTGGCGCGCGGTGCGCACCCGCCCGCCGGCCGCTCCGCGCAACCTCGCGCGGCTGCCCGAGCACCGCGTCGTCGAGCCCGCGGAGGGCGCCACCCCGCAGGGCACGCTCGACGCCGCTGCCGCGCACCTGCGGCGGCGGCGCTGGCGGGTGGACACCACTGCGTTCGACGGCCGCACGGGCACGGTCGCGGCGGAGAAGGGCTACTCCCGCGAGACCGGCAACCTGGTGTTCCACCTGGCGCTGCTCGGGCTGCTGCTCGCCGTCGCCTACGGCTCGCTCTACGGGTTCAAGGGCACCGTGATCGTGCGCGAGGGCTCCACGTTCGCCGACAACCGGGCCCAGTTCGACGCCTTCGCCCCGGGGGTGGCGTTCGACTCGGCGACGCTGCCGCCGTTCGCCTTCACGCTCGACCGCTTCACCGCCGACTACCAGCGCGGCGGCCAGCAGAACGGCGCCGCGCGCGAGTTCTCCGCCGACGTCACCGTGGTGACCGAGCCCGGTGCCGCGCCGCACCCGCAGACGATCCAGGTGAACGACCCGCTCGAGGTGGGCGGCGTCAAGGTGTTCCTGGTGGGGCACGGCTACGCGCCCACCATCACGATCAAGGACTCCGACGGCAACGTCGTGTTCCACGACTCGGTGGTCTTCCTGCCGCAGGACTCCAACTTCACGTCCACCGGCGTCGTGAAGGCGCCGGACACCGTGCCGCAGCTGGGCCTTCAGGGGTTCTTCCTGCCGACGGCCGCCGTGGACCAGGTGCAGGGCCCCCACTCGACGTTCCCGGCGCCGGACGACCCCGCGGTGTTCCTCTCCGCCTGGGCCGGCGACCTCGGCCTGGACTCCGGCGTGCCGCAGTCGGTCTACAAGCTGGACACCAGCCGGATGACGCGCCTGGGGATCGACGCCCTGCGCCCCGGCGAGAGCTGGACCCTGCCGGGCGGGCACGGCACGGTCACCTTCGACGGGTTCGAGCAGTGGGCCTCGTTCAGCGTCGCCCGCGACCCGGGCATGGCGCTGGCCCTGCTCGCCGCGCTGCTGGCCATCACCGGCCTGGCGCTCTCCCTGCTGGTGCGCCGGCGCCGGGTGTGGGTCCGCGTGTCGGCCGACGAGCAGGGCGTTACGGTGGTCGAGGTCGCGGGCCTGACCCGGTCCGAGCACACCGGTGTGACCGAGGAGGTCGACGCGCTGGCCGGCGAGCTCGGCACCACCACGACGACGACCAGCGCAGGCCGCGCGTAGGGGCACGAGGGAGAACAGGTGTCGGTCAACGAGACGCTCGCGACGTACAGCAACTACCTGGTCTACGGCGCCATGGCGGCCTACACGATCGCGATGATCGCGTTCGCGGCCTCGCTGGCCGCGACCCGCGGCCGCGACCTGGTGCCCGCCGGCACCGCCGCGGGCGCCGAGGGGGCCGGCGGCGTCGCCGTCGCCACCCGCGTGGAGACCACGGTGGGCGGCCCGGACGACGGCGCCCTGCCGCCCGGTCGCCGCGCGGGCAACATCGGCATGGCCACGATGTGGGCCGGCACGGCGCTGCTGTTCGCAGGCGTCCTGCTGCGCGGGCTGTCGGTCGGCCGCGCGCCGTGGGGCAACATGTGCGAGTTCTCGATGACCTCGGCGCTCGGCGTCGCGATCGTCTTCCTCGTCATCTCGCTGCGTCGCGACGTGCGCTGGATGGGCCTGTTCGTCGCCATCCCCGTGCTGCTCGCCCTCGGCAGCGCGATGACCTTCCTCTACACCGACGCCGAGCAGCTCGTGCCGGCGCTGAAGTCCTACTGGCTGCTCATCCACGTCTCGGCCGCCGTGATCTGCGGCGGCGCGTTCTGCGTGGGCGCCGCGGTCACCGTGCTGTTCCTGGTCGCGGACTCGGCCGAGCGCGCGGCGCTGGCCGGTCGCTCGTACCGGCTCGAGTGGCTGGCCCGCCGGCTGCCGGAGTCGGGCCGCCTGGACGCGATGGCCTACCGCATCCACGCGTTCATGTTCCCGCTGTGGACCTTCGCGATCGTGGCCGGCGCGATCTGGGCCGAGAACGCCTGGGGCCGCTACTGGGGCTGGGACCCCAAGGAGACGTGGGCGTTCATCACCTGGGTCGCCTACGCCGCCTACCTGCACGCGCGGGCGACCGTCGGGTGGAAGGGCCGCAAGGCCGCGGTCGTGGCCCTCATCGCCTTCGGGTGCTTCCTGTTCAACTACTTCGGGGTGAACATCTTCATCACCGGCCTGCACTCCTACGCGGGCGTCTGACCCCGACGGACAGGGGCGCGAGGATGCGGCCGGACGACCCGTCGGCCCGGGGCGGACGGCCGGACGGACCGCCCGGGCGCGGTGGCGCGGGAGGCGACGTACCCTCGTCCTGGAGGCGGGCCGGCGACGCTCCGCCCGCACGGACACGGGAGGTGGCGCGGTGCTGAGGTTCCTGCTCTACGCGGTGCCCGCCGTCATCGTGCTCTACGCCCTCATCGACGCGATCCTGACCCCGCGCGAGGAGGCCCGCCTGCTGCCCAAGTGGCTGTGGCTGGTGCTCGTGGTGATCGTCCCGCTGGCCGGGGCGCTGGCCTGGCTGCTCGCCGGCCGCCCGCGCTCCGAGTCGGTGTCGGGCGGGATCGTCTCCCGGCGGCCCGGGCCGGCCGCGCCGGACGACGACGCCGCGTTCCTGCGCACGATCGACGACGCCACCTGGTCGCAGCGCATGCGCCAGCGCCGCGAGAGCACCCCGCCGCCCCCGCCGCCCCCGGCGCCCGAGCAGCAGGAGCACCCGGCGCCGGACGGCCAGGCGGGCAGCGCCGACTCCGCCGGCCTGTGAGCGCCACCGCCGGCATCCCGGCGCGGCGCCTCCACCGGCGCCTGACGTAGCGTGGTCGCGTGGACGACGACACGACGACCGCCCCTTCGGGCGACCCGGCCCCGGCCGCTCCGGACCCGCAGAGCGGCCCGACGCCGGATCCCGCCGGCGACGCGGCCCCGGCCGAGGGCGCTCCGGCCGCGGCCGGCCCGCCCGCCGGCGGGCACCCCGTGCTCGTCTACACCGGCCTTCGCATCGCCGTGCTCGCCGCCGTGGGCGGCGTGCTCTACCTCGTGGGCCTGCGCGGGATCTACCTGATCCTCTTCGCGTTCCTGGTCTCCGGCGTCATCAGCGCCTTCGTGCTCAGCCGGATCCGGGAGTCCGCGGCGTACGGCATCACGAGCGTGGTCCGCGGGATCGGCGACCGGATCGACGCCTCGACCCGGGCCGAGGACGTGGACGACTCCGCCGACTTCGACGAGCGCCCCGGCAGCTGAGGGCGGGATCAGGCCAGCGCGGCCTGCACCACCAGGCCCGCCGAGAGGGCCACGGCGAAGCCGAGCAGCAGCAGGCCGGTGCCGGCGAGCACGGGCACGAGCTCGCGCCCGACCGCCCCGCTGCGCACCACCTGGGCGGGGGCGACGGCCAGCGGCGCGGCCACCAGGGACAGCAGGGCCCAGGGGACGCCGACGATCGCGAGCGAGACCGCCACCAGGAACGGCACCGCCACCGCCAGCGAGTACGCGATGCGCGTGCCGCGGTCGCCGATGCGCACGGCCAGCGTGCGCTTGCCCGCCTGCGCGTCCGTGGGGATGTCGCGCAGGTTGTTGGCGAGCAGGATCGCGACCGAGAGCGAGCCGGCGGCGACGCCGCACCCCACGGCGACGGCCTCGACGGTGAGGGTGAGCACGTACGTCGTGCCCACCACGGCCACGAGGCCGAAGAACACGAACACGAACAGCTCGCCGAACCCGGCGTAGCCGTAGGGCCGCGGGCCGCCGGTGTAGAACCACGCCGCGAGAATGGCCGCGAGCCCCACGAGGACCAGCCACCACGCGTGCGTGAGCAGCACCAGCGCGAGCCCCGCGGCGGCCGCCACGGCGAACGACAGCAGCGCGGCGAGCCGCACGTGCGACGCCGGCGCGAGCCCCTGGCCCACCAGCCGCACCGGGCCCACCCGGGCGTCGTCGGTGCCGCGGACGCCGTCGGAGTAGTCGTTGGCGTAGTTCACGCCCACCTGCAGGGCCAGCGAGACCACGAGGGCCAGCAGCGCGCGGCCGACGAACTGCGCGTAGCTGGTGGCCGCGTCGGGCGACAGGGCCGCCACCGCCGCGGCCTCTGCGGCCGGCAGGGTGCGCAGCTGCGCCGCGAGCGGCTCGCCGTCGAGACCGGACAGGACCAGCACCGCGTGCAGCACGTACCAGCCGGCGGCGGTGCCGAGCAGCACGGGGGCCACGGCCGCGGGCAGGGTGCGGGGCCGCGCGCCCTGCACCCACTGACCGACGCTCGCCACGAGGGGGGAGTCTGTCAGTCCCCGGCTGCCGGGGCCTCCCGGGACGCGCCGGTCATGGCGCGCAGCGCCTCGCGGTCCGGCTTGCCGTTGGGCAGGTGGGGGAGCGAGTCCAGGCGGACCCAGGCCCGGGGGACGGCGGCCCGCCCGAGCGCCCCGGCCACCCTGCGCGCCAGTCCGTCGTCGTCGGGCGTCGTGCCGTCGGCGCGCGGGGCGAGGTAGGCGGTGAGCGTGCTGCCCCAGGTGTCGTCGGGAGCCGCGAGCACGCACGCGTCGGCGCACACCTCGGCCAGGACGTCGGCGACCGCGGAGACGGCCACGTTGACCCCGCCCACCTGCACGACGTCGTCGACCCGGCCGAGCACCTCGAGGACGCCGTCGGCGCCGAGCCGGCCGACGTCTCCGGTGAGCAGCCGGCCCTCGGCGAACGCGGCCTCGGTGAGCGCGGGCTCGTCGAGGTAGCCGCGCGCCAGCGTGGGGCCCCACAGGGCGATCCGCCCGACGCCGTCGGGATCCGGGTCCACGATGCTCGCGCCCACGCCCGGCAGCGCGGTGCCGTCGTAGAACATCCCGCCGCTGGTCTCGGTCATCCCGTACGTCGTCACCGCGGCGACGCCGGCCTCGCGCAGCCGCGCGAGCAGCACCGGCGGGGTGCGCGCGCCGCCGAGCAGCACCGCGGCGTAGGCGCGCAGCGCGTCGCGGCCGGCGGGGTCGTCCAGCAGCCGGGCCACCTGGGTGGGCACGAGCGAGGTGTACGCGGGCAGGTCGTCGTCGAGCGCCGCCGTGGCCTCGGCGAAGGCGCGCGCGGTGAATCGCTCGGCACCGCCCACCGACGCGAGCACCACCGGGTCGCGGCCGCTCACGAGCGAGCGCACCAGCACCTGGAGCCCGCCCGCGCCGGTGACCGGGATGGCCAGGGTCCAGGCGCCGGGGCCGCCCAGGCGGGCGTACGCCGCGTGCGCGGACGCGAGCAGCGCCGCCCCGGGCAGCAGCACGCCCCGGGGGCGTCCGGTGGATCCGCTGGTGGCCAGCACCACCGCGACGTCGGGGTCCGTCCCGTGGCCCCGGCCCACCACCGCGGCCCGGGCGCGCTCGGCGGCCGTGTCGTGACCCGCGGGCACCACGCCCAGCGCCGGGCCGTCGCCGGCGAGGGCAGCGGGCAGCGCGGCGAGCAGGTTCGCCACGCCGGCGGGGCCGGGGACGACCTCGAGCACGCGGACCGGCCGGCGTCCCGCCTCGCCGTCGGCGTCGCGGGGTGCGGGTGCTCCGCTCGGCCTGGTCACGCCGGCCAGCCTAGGCTGGCGGCGTGAAGCCGTTCCTCGCGCGCCTGCGGTCGTGGTGGTGCGCGTTCGTCTCGGGCCTGGGGTGAGCCCCGACCAGGTCGTCCCGTTCGCCCTGCCGATGGCCCGGCGCTTCCGCGGCACCACCGTGCGCGAGGGCGTGCTGCTGCGGGTGGGCGGCTCGTGGGGCGAGTGGGCGCCGTTCCCGGAGTACGACGACGCCACCGCCGCCCGCTGGCTGCGCGGGGCGCTCGAGGCCGCCGAGGGGCGCTGGCCGGCCGCCGTCCGCGACACCGTCGAGGTGAACGCGATCGTGCCCGCCCTCGGGCCGCAGGAGGCCGCCGGGCTCGTGGCCGACGCCGTCACCGCCGACGGCTGCACCACGGTGAAGGTCAAGGTGGGCGAGCGCGGCCAGGTGTTCGACGACGACGTCGCCCGCGTGGCGGCGGTGCGCGGCGCGCTCGACGACTGCGGCGCCCCGCAGGGGCGCGTGCGGGTCGACGTCAACGGCGCCTGGAGCGTGGAGGAGGCCGCCGAGCGGCTGGCCGTGCTCGACGACGTCGCGGGCGGCCTGGAGTACGCCGAGCAGCCCTGCGCCACGCTCGAGGAGCTCGCCGCCCTGCGGGCGCGCTGCCCGGTGCCGGTGGCCGTCGACGAGGGTGTGCGGCTGGCCGCCGTGCTCGACGCGCCCACCGTGGAGCGGGTGCGCGCCGCCGCCGACGTGCTGGTGCTCAAGGCGATCCCGCTGGGCGGCGTCGCGGCGGCGCTCGAGGTGGCGGCCGCGGTGGGGCTGCCGGTGACGGTGAGCGGGTCGCTGGACTCGAGCGTGGGGCTCGCGGCCGGGGTGGCGCTGGCGGCGAGCCTGCCCGACCCCCCGCTGGCCTGCGGGTTCGGCACCGGCCGGCTGCTCGCCGCGGACCTGACCGCCGTCACGGTGCTGCCCCGTGACGGCAGACTGTCGCCCGTGCGCACCAGCCCCGACCCCGACTCCCTGGCCCGCGCGGCGGACCGGCTCGGCCCCGAGCGGGCGCGCTGGTGGACCGCCCGGCTCGAGCGCTGCCTCGCCCTCGTGGGGGAGGACCGCCGGTGAACCCGTCCACCGCCCTGGCCCGCGTCGTCGTCGACGAGATCGTCGCCGGCGGCGTCCGCGAGGTGGTGCTCGCGCCGGGCAGCCGCAGCGCCCCGCTCGCGCTCGCCCTCGCGGCGGCCGACGCCGACGGCGACCTGCGGCTGCACGTGCGCGTCGACGAGCGCAGCGCCGGGTTCCTGGCGCTCGGGCTGGCCAAGGTGTCGCGCGAGCCGGTCGCCGTCGTGGTCACCAGCGGCACCGCCGCGGCCAACCTCCTGCCCGCGGTGGTGGAGGCGTCCTACGCCGGGGTGCCGCTGCTGGCGCTCACCGCGGACCGGCCGCCCGAGCTGCGCGACACCGGGGCCAACCAGGCGATCGACCAGCTGCGGCTGTTCGGCGGTGCCGTCCGGTGGGCCGCAGAGCTGGCCGTGCCCGAGGCCCGCGTGGGCCAGGTGCGCTACTGGCGCTCCGTGGTGGCCCGGGCCGTGGCGGTGAGCACCGAGCCGGGGATGCCCGGGCCGGTGCACCTGAACGTGGCCCTGCGCGACCCGCTCGTGCCGGACGGCGACGAGACGTGGGTGGAGCCGCTCGGGCTGGCCGCGCCGGGCACCGAGCGCGCCGAGCGCACGCCGGCCGCCACCGACGCCCGGCTCACCATGGCCGCGGCCCAGCCGCTCGACGAGGTGCTGGCCCTCGTGGCGGGTCCCGACGTCGACCTCGACCGGGTGGTGCCCGCCCGCGGGGTGGTCGTGGTGGGCGACGTCGCCGACGTCGAGACCAGCGACGCCGCGATCGCGCTGGCGGAGGCGTGCGGCTGGCCGCTGCTGTCCGAGCCGAGCGGCAACGCGCGCAGCGGCGACACCGCGCTGGCCCACGGGCCGCTGCTGCTCGCCGACGACGCCTTCGCCGCCACCCACAAGCCTGACGTCGTGGTCTGCGTGGGCACCGTGGGGCTGTCGCGCTCGGTGCTGCGGATGCTGCGCGAGGCGCCGCTGGTGGTGGTGGCCGACGAGCGCGACGCGGTGCACCGCCCGGACCCCACGCGGACCGCGACGGTGTTCGTCTCCGTCGTCCCGGAGCCGCCGACGGCGTTCGAGGAGTACGACGACTCCTGGCTCGACTCCTGGCTGGCCGCGGACGCGCGTGCCGCCGCGGCCGTGTCCAAGCGGCTCGACGACGCCACCGGGCTCACCGGGCCCGACGTCGCGCGGACGCTGTGGGACGTGCTGGACTCCAGCTCGCTGCTGCTCGTGGGCTCGTCGTGGCCGGTGCGCCACCTCGAGGCGTTCGCCCGCGTGCGCGACAGCGAGGACGTGCCCACGGTGATCGGCAACCGCGGCGCGTCGGGCATCGACGGGCTGCTGTCGACCGCGTGGGGCGCGGGTCTGGCGCACCAGTCGACCCGATCGGCACTGACCGTCGACGAGGACGGCGCCGCCGAGGTCGTGTCCGTCACCGGCGGCACGGCGTACGCCCTGGTGGGCGACCTCGCGTTCCTGCACGACCACAACGGCCTGCTCGTGGGCGACCACGAGCCGCGCCCGGACCTCGTCGTCGTGGTGGTCGACAACGACGGCGGCGGCATCTTCAGCCAGCTCGAGCAGGCCGGCGCCGAGCACTTCGAGCGGGTGTTCGGGACGCCGCTGGGCCTCGACCTCGCGGCGGTGGCGCGGGCGGTCGCGGTCGACCACGTCGCGGTGGTCGAGGACGTCACCTCGCTCGTGGCCGCCCTCGACGAGGCCACCGCCGCGGGCAGCGTCCGCGTCGTCGTGGCGAAGGTCGGCGACCGTGAGGCCGAGGCGGCGCTGCTGCGCGACCTCCAGTCCGGCGTCAGCGCCGCGCTGCGCGAGCTCGACGACGCCTAGTCTCCGCGGTGACCTATCCACCCCGAGAAAGAACCGGCTACTTGATGCTGTTCGGTAGCTCGAGACCTGCGCGAGGCTTCGGGTCAGGTGCCGGCGGGTCGCTCGCGAACCGGCTGCCCAGCCTTCTGGCTGTGGCTCGCGAATGGCTTGCGATCCCGCCTGGCA
>WGLY01000030.1 GCA_016125335.1 Frankiales bacterium | reverse complement strand
GTCGTGGCGGGCGATGAGCTTGTCGAGGTGCTTGCGCAGCTCCGAGGCGGTCAGGGTGCGGGCCTTCTCCAGCGCCGCCGCCTCGATCGTCGCGAGGACGTCGGTGTCGGTGATGTACCGGGTCTGGTCCACGAGGGCGGCGCAGTGTCGCTCGGTGATCTCCCCCGCGGCCAGCGCGGCACGGAAGGACGGGAAGGTCTCCTTCAGCGCGAGGGCGCGTTCGATCTCCTTCGACGCCCCGTACGCGCTGTTGCGGGTGGCGTAGGCGACCTCCTGCTCGGCCGCGGCCTCCGCGTACGAGCTGCGCACCGTCGGGTCCGGGCACGCCGTGTTCGCGAACGCGGCCTCGGCGGCCAGGCGCAGGGACGCCAGCCGGGCTTCGAGTCGCCCCACCACCGACAGGTAGTCGATCAGCTCGGCCGGCTCGGTGATCGCCTCGACGTCGACCTGCTCGAGCAGGATCAGGTCGGTCGCGTCGACGGGCTGCTGGAGCAGCGGCAGCAGTGCGCTGGGGTCGCCGGTGAGCCACGCGATCGGGTCGTGCACGTCCCAGTCCGGGTGGAACCCCAGCTCCACCGGACGGAAGCCCAGGGCGGTGTCCCGGTCGTCGACGGCGGTCATCGGGCACCTCCCTCGGGTCGCCGGTGTTTCGGATGAATGTGGGAATGCTACCTGGGACCTCCGACAGTCACAACCCCCAATCCCCAGCAATCCCAAGGGATTTCGCCGCATCATCATCCACAGGCTGTGGACGGGAGAGGCTGTCCACGGTCGCCGCACATCCGGCCGCGTCATCCGCCGACGCCGAGTCGAGCATCAGTCCCGACGTGCCGGTCCGGCGCCCGCCGTGGCCCACCGCAGTGATCGTCCACGGCGTCGGCCGCGGACCGTGCCGACCGCGGGACCGGGTGCGGCGCCGAGACCGACCACCCGTGTGTGGCAGTCTCCCGACGTGCGGCAGACGACGGACCTGGACAGCCGGTGGACCATCACCGGGCACATCAACGGCGGCTACCTGTGCGCGCTGGTCTGCGAGACGGCGAGCGCGTTCTTCGACGGCGCGCCGCCGCTGACGGCGAGCGTGCACTACCTGTCGACGGCGCGGGGCGGCGGGCCTGCCGACGTCGAGGTGGACGAGCTGCGCCGCTCACGGCTCTCGACGGCGCGGGTGCGGCTCGGCCGTGAGGGCACGCCGCTGCTCGAGTCGCTCGTCACCGCGGGGACGCCCAAGCCGGGGGAGCAGCAGCTCGACCACGCCGCTCGTCCCGACGTGCCGCCGCGCGAGGAGTGCCCCGAGGGCTGGACCGGGGACGCGCCCGGGATGGACCTGCTCGCGCACCTCGACGTCCGGCTCGCGCCCGCGGTGGCCGCGGCGTTCGGTCCGGGCGGTGCGCCGCTGCCGGTCGCCGAGGCGACCGGGTGGGTGACCTACGCCGACGGCGCCCCGGCCGACCGCTTCCTGGCGCTGGCCGCCTGGGACGTGCTGCCCCCCACGCTGTGGACGACCCACCTGTGGACCCATGCCCCCACGGTGAACGCGCAGGTGGTGCTCTTCCCCGGCGCCATCGAGGGCCCGCTGCTGGTGCAGGCGCGCGCGGACACCCTCGCGGAGGGCGTCGTCGACGAGACGGCACGGGTGTGGGACGTCACCGGCCGCCTCGTGCTCAGCTCGCGCCAGACCGCGCTCGCCGTGCCGGCGCACGTCGCCCCGGTCGGCTGACCGGCAGGCTCAGACCGCGGCGCCGGTGTGCCGGGCCGCACCCACCAGGGCCTCGAACAGGCGCCGGTCGGTCCCCATCTCCGGGTGCCACTGCACCCCGAGCACGAAGGCCGCGTCCGGGTCCTCGAGCACCTCGATCGTGCCGTCCGCGGCGTGCCCGGTGACGCGCAGCGAGCCCGGGTCGGCCACCGCCTGGTGGTGGCTGGAGTTCACCGTGGCGCTCGTCGTCCCCAGGATGCGCGCGACGAGCGAGCCCTCGGCGAAGACGGCGCCGTGCTCGACGAACTCGCCCGGCCGTTCGCGATGGGTCAGCCCGTAGCCGGCGGAGGGCAGGTCCTGGAGCAGGCTCCCGCCGGACTCGACGGCCATCACCTGCATCCCGCGGCAGATGCCGAGCACGGGCAGGCCCTCGACCCGGGCTGCGCGGTAGAGGCGGCGCTCCGTGCGGTCGCGGTCCAGCCGGGGGCGGTCGGTGGTCTCGTGCGCGGCGGCGCCGTAGTCCGCGGGGTTGACGTCGGCCCCGCCCGCGAGCACGAGGCCGTCGAGCCGGGCCACGATCGCGTCGAGGCTCGCCTCGTCCGTCACGGGCGGCACCACCACCACCGCGGCACCCGACTCCTCGAGCGCCTCGACGTAGGCCCGGTGCAGCACCACGGCGTCGACGTCCCACGCGCCCCAGGACGCGCGCTCGCCGTAGCAGGAGACCCCGATCACCGGTCGCATGGCGCCATGATCGTCGATGGACCTGCCGCGGGCCAGCACGCGCCCGAAGCACCTGCGGCGCGGCGCCGTCCCGGTCACACTCGCCCTGTGACGCCGTCCGGACCCGCCCGCCTCAGCGAGGTCGCGCCCGGCGTGTGGGTGGCGCAGTCGCGGTTCTTCCGGCAGAACAGCACCGTGGTCCTCGACGGGCGCGGGGGAGCGCTCGTGGTCGACCCGGCCTACTACGCCGACGAGCTGGCCGCGATCCCGCCGGACCTCGAGGCCCTGGGCGTGCGCGCCGTCGCGGGCCTGGCCACGCACCGGCACTACGACCACGTGCTCTGGCACCCGGACCTCGGCGACGTGCCGCGCTGGGCGACCCCCGGCACCGTGCGGGCCGCCGAGGAGCACCGCGAGGAGGTCGTCGGCCCCCTGCGGCGCGACCTGCCCGACGACCTCGTCGACCTCGCCGGCCGGCTCGCACCGATCGACGGCGAGGTGGTGGCGTGGAGCGGCCCCACCGCGGTCGTGCACGTGCACCACGCCCACGCGCCGCACCACCTCGCCCTCGAGCTGCCCGAGCTCGGCCTGCTGCTCGCGGGCGACATGCTCAGCGACGTCGAGCTCCCCATGCCCGACGACGCCGACACCGATCTGGTCGCCTACCGCACGGGGCTCGAGTCGCTCGAGGAGGTGGTCCGCCGCTGCCGCGTGGTGGTGCCCGGTCACGGCTCGGTGAGCGACGACCCGCTGGCCCGGTGGGCGGCCGACGTCGCCTACCTCGACGACCTCGAGCGCGCGGGGGACAGCGAGGACGGGCGCATCGGCCTGGACGGCATGGCCGAGCTGCACGCCGACAACCGCGGACGAGCCTCGCGCCGATGAGGCTCGGCCGGGTTCTCGCGTTGGGCTGCGTGGCCGTGTCGACGGCCTGCGCCCTGGCTCCCTCCGACCCCGCCAACAGCGCCGTCCGCGACGCCGTGGTGGCGCTGCCTGCGCCGCCCGGATGGGCCGAAGTCGGGGCGGCCGAGGGTGCCTGTGCGGTCATCAACCTCGACTGCCAGGACAGGAGCGTCCGACGGGTCTTCCGGACGACGGGCGACCTGTCGACCGCGTGCGCCGACCTCGTGGGCTACGTCGGCACCACACCGGCTCTGGCGGGGGCGGAGGCCCTCGCCGGGACGTCGTCGCAGCCTCCCGCGGAGGCCGGCTGCGTGGCGGCCGTCGCCGCCGGGCAGCCGTATGTCGTGCTGGCGCACGGGCCGGTGGCGGACTCCGGTGACTACCGCTGGAGGTTAGAGCTGGTCCCGGCCGCGGCCGGTCTCGAGCTCACGGTCGCGCTCGGCGATCCCCCCTTGGACCGCTGGCCGGACCATGCGGTCAGGTGACGGCGCCATCGGGGAGCGGGGGCGTCTCGCACGTGGTGCCGCCCGCCGGGCAGAGCCGGGTGCCGCCCACCACGAGCCGCACCACGAGGTCGTTGCCCTCGTAGCCCGCGGCGTTGAGCTGGGCCCGCAGACCGTCGACCGGGATGTCCGGGGGCGGCCCGAGCGCGGTCACGATGATCGCTCGGTTGACGACCGACACGGTGGTCACCTGCCAGCCCGCGGCGGCGGCCCACTCGCGCGCGATCGGCGTCGCCTGGCGCGCGACCACCTGGTCGTAGGCCACGCGGTAGGTGCCGACGGAGAGCGGGACGGCGACGAGCACGACCAGCCCCACGATCACGGCCATGGTGCGGCGGCCGATGTCCCCGTGCACGGCACCGGCCCGGCGGGCGATGTCGCGCACCTTGTAGAGGCGCAGCACGAGCGTCCCGGTGAGGATGATCGCCGCGACGTTCGTGCCGAACAGCAGCATGGCCTGGGAGGCGTCGGCGTAGCGGTGCACCTGGAGCAGGACGCCGACCACTGCGAGCGGGGGCACCAGCGAGATCGCGATGGCGACGCCGGGCAGCGCGTCGCTGATGTCGCGGCGCACGAGCGCGAACGCGCCGACGGTACCGGTGGCCAGGGCGCCCAGGAGGTCGATGAGCCGGGGGCTGATCCGGCCGGCCACCTGGGTGTTGGTGGCGTAGTCGTCCACGCGCACGCCGATGAGGCTGATCAGGTAGGCGACCGCGATGACCACGACGACGCCGCCCAGCACGTACCCGACGCTGCGCAGCAGGTGCGTGCGGTCGCCGAGCACGATGGCCAGCGCGATGCCCAGGATCGGGGTCATGAGCGGCGCGACGATCATCGCCCCGATGACCGTCGCCGTGCTGTCGGCGATGATGCCGGCCGTCGCGATGACGCTCGCGAGGACGAGCAGCACCCAGAACCTGCTCGCCGACGCGCTCCGCCAGTGGCGGTCGAGGAACAGCGCGTCGGTCATCCGGGTGATGTCGTCGGCGTCCACCCTGATGGCCATGGTCCCCCCCTGGTCGTGAGGCCTGCGCGCGGCAGGACGAGCACATGGTGCACGTCGGCGGGGCCGCAGGCGCGGCGATCGCGGCGACTCGCCCGCGGCGTCCCGGCGTTCCACGATGCGGACGGGGGGTCCAGGGGGTGGACCCGGTCGTCGGGAACAAGGACCGCCGTGGCACGGTTGGGATGCGCGTACGCCGTGCCCGCGACCCCGGGCGCCCGATCGAGGAGACGCCGTGTCCCTGCCGCCGCTGGTCGAGCCCGCCGAGGCTCTCACCGTCGACGAGGTCCGTCGCTACAGCCGGCACATCATCATCCCCGAGGTGGGGATGGCCGGTCAGAAGCGGCTCAAGAACGCCAAGGTGCTGTGCGTCGGCGCCGGCGGCCTGGGCAGCCCCACCCTGATGTACCTCGCCGCGGCCGGCGTGGGGACGCTGGGCATCGTCGAGTTCGACGTCGTCGACGAGTCCAACCTGCAGCGCCAGATCATCCACGGGCAGAGCGACATCGGCCGGCCCAAGGCCGAGTCCGCCCGTGACTCCGTGCTGGAGATCAACCCGCACGTGAACGTGATCGTGCACGACACGCGCCTGGACAACGACAACGTCCTCGACATCTTCTCCGGCTACGACCTCATCGTCGACGGCACGGACAACTTCGCGACGCGCTACATGGTCAACGACGCTGCCGTGCTCCTCGGGAAGCCGTACGTCTGGGGCTCGATCTACCGGTTCGAGGGCCAGGTGTCGGTGTTCTGGGACGAGCACGGCCCCAACTACCGCGACCTCTACCCCGAGCCCCCGCCGCCCGGGATGGTGCCCTCGTGCGCCGAGGGCGGCGTGCTCGGCGTGCTGTGCGCGTCGATCGGCTCCGTCATGGTCACCGAGGCGATCAAGCTCATCACCGGCATCGGCGACCCGCTCCTGGGCCGGCTGATGATCTACGACGCCCTCGAGATGTCCTACCGCACGGTGAAGATCCGCAAGGACCCGAACGCCCCGAAGATCACGCAGCTCATCGACTACGACGCGTTCTGCGGGACGATCTCCGAGGAGGCCGCCGACGCCGTCGTCGACTCCACGATCTCCGTCAAGCAGCTCAAGGAGATGCTCGACGAGCGCGAGCGCGGCGAGCGCGACTTCGTGCTCATCGACGTCCGCGAGCCCAACGAGTACGACATCGTGAGCATCCCCGGCGCCGTGCTCGTGCCCAAGGGCGAGTTCCTCACCGGCAAGGCCCTCGAGGACCTGCCCAACGACAAGCAGATCGTCCTGCACTGCAAGGTCGGCGGACGGTCCGCGGAGGTGCTCGCCGTCGTGAAGGGCGCGGGCTTCTCCGACGCCGTGCACGTGGGCGGCGGGGTCGTGGCCTGGGTCAACCAGATCGACCCGAGCCTGCCCTCGTACTGATCCCCTCGCGTCCTCCGGCCGGTCCCCTCGGGGGCCGGCCGGACCCGTTCCGCACGGTCAGAGCGCGCCCACGCGCTGGAGCCAGTTGAACGACCAGTAGCCGGGGATCGTCGGCAGCCAGAAGGTCAGCAGCCGGAAGAGCAGCGTGGCCGACACCGCCACGCCGGACTCGATGCCCGCCGCGGTGAGGCCGAGCACGTAGGCGGCCTCCACCGCGCCGAGGCCGCCCGGCGTGGGCGCCGCCTGGCCGAGGGTGGACCCGGCGAGGTACACCAGCGCGATGGCCGCGTAGTTGGCCGTGCCGGCCCCGAACGCCTCGCAGCACGCGATCATGCACAGGGCGAACGCGCCGTTGAGCAGCAGGATGCCGCCCACGCCCTCCGCGATCTTCCACGGCCGCTGCGCCACGGTGATCAGCCGCGGGCCCACCTCGGCCAGGATCGGCCGCACGCGGTCGGCGAGGATCTTGCGGACCGGCCCGAGCAGCAGCAGCAGGCCCAGCACGACGATCACGACGACGACGCCGATCACGGCCCACCGCGGTGGCGAGAGGTGCAGGTCCGCCGACTGGCCCGCGGCCACCGCGGTGGCGAAGAGCAGCCCCACGTGGATGAAGAACGCGAACACCTGGGAGACGCCGACGGAGGCTGCCGCCAGCGCCGGGTGCAGGCCGCTCTTCTGCAGGTAGCGCACGTTGACCGCGACGGCGCCCACGGTCGGCGGGGAGACCAGCGTGGCGAACGCGGCCGCGAGCTGCGCGGCGAAGGTGCGCAGGTGCGCCAGCCGCTCCGGCACGAAGCCGGACAGCGACAGCGACGCCCCCACGAACGTCAGCGCGGCCAGGCCCAGCGCCAGCAGCGCCCACCGCCAGTCCGCCTGGCGCACGAGGCCCACGAGGTCGACCTGGGCGAGCTGCGAGAGCAGCACGTAGGCCGCGATCGAGCCGGCGACGATGGTGAGCAGCGTGCGCGGCTTGATGCGGCGCAGCTCGAGCTGCTCGGTCTCGGCCGCGGACGGGCGCAGGGCGATGAGCTCGTCGCGCAGCGCCACGAGCAGCTTCTTGTTGCCGCGCAGCCGGCGCCGCGTGTCGGGCGAGAGCGCCACGGTCTGCAGCGCGGGCAGCGCGCGCACGACGCGGTCGGCGCCGAGGATGCGGGCACCGGTGGTGACGGCCCGCGGCGCGTCGGTGAGCAGCGCCGCCGTGACGAGCAGCTCCGCGAGGTCGATCCGCTCCTGGACGTCGCTCGCCGCGATCGCCCCGTGCTGCATGCCGGCCAGCCAGATCTGGCCGTCGTCGCCCATGATCAGCTGCTCGGGCGTGAGCGCGCGGTGGACGATCCGCTCGTCGTGCAGCGTGCGGACCGCGGCGAACACGCCGTCGAGGTCGCGGTCGCCGACGGCGCCCTCCGGGAGGTCGGCGAAGGTCCGGCCCTCGACGAGGTCGTAGGCCAGCAGGGTGGAGTCGGGGCCCACCTCCACCGCCGCCCGCAGCCGCGGCACGCGCCCGCCAGCGGCGGTGGCGGCGTAGGACATCAGGGCGGCGTGCTCGATCTGGGCGCGCATCGAGAAGACGCTCGGGTTCGCCGGGTCCGTGCGCAGGCGCAGGTTGCGCCACACGGCCGAGGCCAGCCCCGCGCCCTCGAGGTCGCGGTCGAACACGAGCACGCGCAGCCGCTCGAAGCCCCGGGTGTGCGCGGTGTACTCGCGCCCGCGCCGCGTGTTCTTCGTCGCCCTCAGGATGGTGATGGGGTGTCCCGCGCGCTCGAGCACATCCGCCACCTGGACGCCGGAGGGCCGCGTGGTGGGCGTCCCGAGCGAGTACCGGGTCGCGAGCCCGACCGCCCAGCCGAGCAGCAGCGACAGCACGATCACCGTGACGTTGTTGGAGCTGGTGGTGAGCTGCACCACCACGACGGCGCCGACGGTGAGCACCGACAGGCCGCCCCAGCGGCCGCGGCCGAGCAGCCGGGCCACGGTGACGAAGGCGACGAGCCCCGCGATCACGGGGCTGAACGCCGGGCGGCTGCCGCTGGCGTCGTTCGTGATGGCGACCAGCAGCCGCTCCGTGGCGAACGCGCTCATGAGGTAGCTGCCGAGCACGGCGAGGCCGACCGCGATGACCGTCGCGCCGGCCGAGTCGACGAGCTGGCGCGCGCGGCGGCGCACGAGCAGGTCCACCGCGGCGGCCACGGGGAGCGCCAGCACGCCCAGGCCGCCCACGAACGCCAGCGCGGTGCGCAGCAGGGCCGGCAGGCGGCTGCCGAAGTCGACGAGGTCCTGGTCGATGCCCGACGACGTGGCGGTGAGGAAGTAGGAGACCGCGACCACGGCGGCGAACGCGATGACCGCGACGGCCAGCCGGAGCAGGTCGATCGGGCGGCGCACGCGCCGCGGGATGACGCCGTCCTCGATGACGAGAGTGCCCTGGCCGCCGTCGTCGATCTCGGGCACGGTCCGGGACATGGGCACGATCGTCGCATCCGCGACGCCGACCGGCCGGGAGGACGGCAGGATGACGGACGTGACGTCGACCTCCTCCCGCGCCCCGCGGCGGCCGCCGGCGGCCGATCGCGAGCCCCTCGCGGAGCCGGGCGCGGGCCTGCCGACGCCGTTCGCCGAGGCCGTCCTCGACCTCGTCGAGCGCATCCCGCCGGGGCGCGCGATGGCCTACGGCGACGTCGCGGCGGTGCTCGGCACGGGCGGCGCGCGGGCGGTGGGCACCGTGATGGCCCGGTTCGGGTCGGGCGTGCCGTGGCACCGGGTGGTGCGCTCGGACGGCTCCCCGCCGCGCGGCCACGAGGCCGAGGCGCTGCGCCGCCACCGGCGCGAGGGGACGCCGCTGGCCGCGGCCGGCACCCGGCTGGACCTCGCGGCCGCCCGCTGGTGGCCGGGGGACGAGCCGTCGGCACCCGCCCGCTGACGGGGCAGGTGTCGCGGCCCCCGGTGTCGGCGCGGCGTGGTGGGATCGTCCCGTGAGCGCGGACGGGGTCGGCACGGTCGAGGGGCACGGCCCCGCCCTCGTGCTCGACCGCACCGCCCCGCTGCCGCTCGACGCCCCGGACCTCGACGCCGAGCAGCGCCGCGTCGTCGCGCACCGCGGCGGCCCCCTGCTCGTGCTGGCCGGCCCCGGCACCGGCAAGACCACCACGCTGGTCGAGGCCATGGTGGCCCGGCTGTCCGGCCCGGACCCGCTGCACCCGGACCAGGTCCTCGGCCTCACCTTCGGCCGCCGCGCCGCGCAGGAGTGGCGGGCCCGGGTCACCGCCCGGCTCGGCGGCGGTCTTGTGCCGCAGGTGGCGACGTTCCACTCCTTCGCCTACGCACTGGTCCGCGAGCACGCCGACCCGGTCGCCTACGCCGAGCCGCTGCGGCTGCTGTCCGGCCCCGAGCAGGAGCTGCGGCTGCGCGAGCTGCTCACCGGGTCGGTGCGCGACGGCCGGCTCGACTGGCCCCCGGAGCTCGCGGCCGCCCTGGGCACCCGCGGCCTCGCGGCCGAGGTCCGCGCCGTCGTCGCCCAGGCCCGGGCGCTGGGCCTCGACCCCACCGACCTCGAGTCCCTCGCGTCCGGCGCCGGCGCGCTCGGCCCGGCCTGGCGCGCCGTGGGGCAGTTCCTGGGCGAGTACCTCGACGTGCTCGACGCCGAGGGCGTCACCGACTACACCGAGGTCGTCCACCGCGCCGCCCTGCTGGCGCACGACCCGCACGTGCAACCCGGGCTGCACGCGCGCTACCGCGCCGTGTTCGTCGACGAGTACCAGGACACCGACCCCGCTCAGGTGCGGCTGCTCGCCGGGCTGGTCGCGCCCGGCGCCGAGCTGGTCGTCGTGGGCGACCCCGACCAGTCGATCTACGCGTTCCGCGGCGCCGACGCGCGCGGCATCCTCACCTTCCGCGAGCGCTTCCGCGCGCCCGACGGCTCACCGGCGCCGGTGGTCGTGCTCACCCGCACCCGCCGGTTCGGTCCCGTGCTGCGCGAGGCGGCCGGCCGCGTGCTGCGCTCGGCCGCGCTCGGCCCGCTGCCCGCCGACGTGGTGCGCGCGCACCGCTCGCCGGTATGCGAGGGCGCGGCGTACGGCGACGGCCGGGTCGAGGTGCGCACGTTCGACTCGGAGTCGGCCGAGGCCGGCCACATCGCCGACGCGCTGCGCCGCGCGCACCTCGAGCAGGGGGTCCCCTGGGACGACATGGCGGTGCTGGTCCGCAGCGGCCGCCGGTCGGTCGGGCCGATGCGCCGTGCCCTGGCCGCCGCCGGAGTCCCGGTGGAGGTCGCGGGCGACGAGCTCCCGCTGCACGAGGAGCCCGCCGTCGCACCGCTGCTGGCGATGCTCGCGGCGTCCGTCGACCCCCACCACGAGGACCCCGCGGCGCTCGACGAGACGGCCGTGCACGACCTCCTGCTCTCGCCGCTGGCCGACGCCGACCCGGCCGACCTGCGCCGGCTCGGGCGAGCCCTGCGCCGGGTCGAGCGCGAGGCCGACCCGGCCGCCCGGCCAACCCCCTCGGCCACGCTGCTGCGCCGGCTGCTGCTCGACCTCGCCGCCGACCCGGCGGCGCCCGTGCCGGTGTCCGAGTCCTCCTCGGGGCGCGACGCGCGTGCCCGCTTCGCCCTGGCCGCGGTGCGCCGCCTGGCCCGGCTGCTGCGCGACGCCCGGGCCGTCGTCGAGCGGCACGGCGGCACCGAGGAGGTGCTGTGGGCGGTGTGGTCCGGCTGCGCGGCCCGCGGCGGCTCGGGCTGGCCGCACCGGCTCGAGTCGGCCGCGCTGCGCGGGGGAGAGGCGGGCCGGCGCGCCGACGCCGACCTCGACGCCGTGCTCGCGCTGTTCGCCGCCGCCGAGCGCGTGGAGGACCGGTTCGGCGGCCGTCGCGGCGTCGCCAACTTCCTCGCCGAGCTGCGCGAGCAGCAGATCCCGGCGGACACCCTGGCCGAGCGCGGGCTGCGCGGCCCGGCGGTGCGGCTGCTCACCGCGCACCGCGCCAAAGGGCTGCAGTGGCGCCTCGTCGTCGTCGCCGGCGTGCAGGAGGGGGCCTGGCCCGACGTCCGCCGGCGCGGCTCGCTGCTCCAGCCGGACCGCCTGCACGTCAGCGGACTCGTGGCACCGCCGCCGCCGGCCGCCCTGCTCGCCGAGGAGCGCCGGCTGTTCTACGTCGCCTGCACCCGCGCGCAGGAGCGGCTGATGGTCACGGCGGTGCGGTCCGTACTCGACGACGGGCCGCAGCCCTCGCGCTTCCTCGACGAGATCGCCGGGCACGAGCTCGGCCCCGCCGACCACCTGCCCGGTCGGCCGGCCAGGCCGCTGTCGGTCGCGGGCCTGGTCGCGCAGCTGCGGGCCACCGCCGCGGACCCCGACCGCCCGCCGGCGCTGCGCGAGGCTGCCGTGCGACGTCTCGCCGTGCTCGCCTCTGCCGAGCACGAGGGCCGCGCGCTCGTGCCGGCCGCCCGGCCCGAGCACTGGTGGGGCCTGGCCGAGCCGACCTCGTCGGGCACGCCCGTGCGCCCCCTCGACGAGCCGCTGGCCTTCTCCGGCAGCCAGCTGCAGGCCATGACCCGATGCCCCCTGCAGTGGTTCCTCGGCCACGAGGTGCACGGCGAGGTGGCGCGCACCACGGCGCTCGGCTTCGGGTCGATCGTCCACGTCATCGCCGACGCCGTGGCCCGCGAGCAGCTGCCCCCGGACCCCGACGCCCTCGACGAGCGGATCGACCAGGTGTGGTCCGAGCTCGGCTTCGAGGCCGTGTGGCAGTCGCGCTCGGAGCGGGTCGCGGCCAGCGAGGCCGTGCGGCGCTTCCTCGCGTGGCACGACTCGCGTCCGGACCGCACGTTCCTCGCCAGCGAGCACAAGTTCGAGGTCACCGTGGCCGTCGGCGAGCGCGGCGTCGCCCTCCGCGGGTCCTTCGACCGGGTCGAGGTCGACGCCGACGGCGCCGTGCGGATCGCGGACCTCAAGACCCAGAAGTCCAAGCTGCGCGCCGAGGACCTGCCCCAGCACCCGCAGATGGGCGTCTACCAGGTGGCGGTGCGCGAGGGCGCGCTGCGCGAGCTGCCGGCCGAGCTGCTCGAGCAGGCCGGCCTCGCCGGCCCGCCGGAGAGCCCGCCCGTCGGCGGGGCCGAGCTCGTCCTGCTGCGGCTGGGCAAGGGGGGCCAGCCCGAGGTGCAGCCGCAGCCGCCGATCGGCGACGGGCTCACCTGGGTGGACGTCGCGCTGCACGAGGCCGACTCCCACGTGCGCACCGAGTCGTTCCCGGCCCGCCCCGGCGAGTCGTGCCGGTTCTGCTCGTTCCGCCGGGCCTGCCCGGGCACCGACGAGGGCCGGGAGGTCCTGCCGTGACCCAGCAGGCCTTCGACCTCGAGACGCTGCCCGCCTTCGGGCCGGGCGACCTCGTCGAGCTGCTCGGCGTCCCCTTCAGCGACGAGCAGCTCGAGGCGATCACCGCGCCGCTGCGGCCCTACGTCGTGGTCGCCGGCGCGGGCTCCGGCAAGACGACGGTCATGACGGCGCGCGTCGTTTGGCTCGTCGCCACCGGGCAGGTGCGGCCGGAGCAGGTGCTGGGGCTCACCTTCACCACCAAGGCGGCGGGCGAGCTGTCCGCCCGGGTGCGCCGGGCGGTCACGCGGCTCGCGGACCGCACCTCCGGCGTCCCGCTGGACCAGGTGGGCGAGCCCACGGTCGCCACCTACCACGCGTTCGCGGGCCGCCTGCTCGCCGAGCACGGGCTGCGCATCGGGGTCGAGCCGGGGGCGCGTCTGCTCACCGAGGCGGCCTCCGTCCAGCTCGCGCACCGGGTGGTCACGCGCACCCGGCGCGACCTGTCGCCCCTCGGCTACGCCGTCTCCTCGATCGTGGAGCAGGTCCGCGCGCTCGACTCCGAGCTCGCCGAGCACTGCCTCGAGCCGGCCGACCTGCGCGCGTGCGACCTCGCCTCGGTGGCCGAGGTCGACGCCCAGGCCAAGCTGTCCGCGGCGGCGCGCACCCTGCGCGAGACGGCAGTGGCCCGCATCGAGGTCTCCCACCTCGTGGACGAGCTGCGGGCCGCGCGCACGGCCCGCGACCTCGTCGACTTCTCCGACCAGATGCGCTTCGGCGCCCGGCTGGCCGAGGAGTGCCCGGAGGTGGGTCAGGCGGTGCGCGAGCAGTTCCCCGTGGTGCTGCTCGACGAGTACCAGGACACCTCGGTGGCCCAGCGCCGTCTCCTCACGGGTCTCGTCGGCGGCGGCCACCCGGTCACCGCGGTGGGCGACCCGCTCCAGGCGATCTACGGCTGGCGGGGGGCGAGCGTCGCCAACATCGACGGGTTCCCACAGCACTTCCCGCAGCGCGACGGCTCGCCCTCGCCGGTGCTGCGCCTGTCGGAGAACCGGCGCTCCGGCACCCGCATCCTCGAGGCGGCCAACGAGCTGGCCGCGCCGCTGCGCGGCCTGCACCCGCAGGTGGCGCCGCTGGTGTCGCCGCGCGCGGAGCGCGGCGCCGGCGGGGTGCGCGTCGCCCTGCACGCCACCTACGCCGAGGAGATGGCCTGGGTGGGCGAGCGCGTGCGCGAGGTCGTCGACGCCGGCACGCCGGCCGGCGACGTCGCCGTCCTCGCCCGCGCCACCTCGGACTTCCCGGCCCTGGTCCGTGCGGTCACCGAGCGCGGCGTCGCCGTCGAGGTCGTCGGCCTCGACGGCATGCTCACGCTGCCGGAGGTGGCCGAGGTCGTCGCGATCCTCGACGTGCTCCACGACTCCACCGCCAACCCGTCCCTGCTCCGGCTCCTCACCGGCCCGCGCTGGCGCATCGGCCTGCGCGACCTCGCGCTGCTGGGCGAGCGGGCCGCGGTGCTGGCCGGGAGCGGGCACCGCGACACCGAGGACGTCGACGAGCAGCTCGACGCCGCGGTCGCCGGCGTCGACCCGGCCGACGTCGTCTCGCTGCTCGACGCGCTCGACGACCCCGGCCCGCTCGACTACGACCCGGTCGCGCGTGACCGCTTCGCCGCGCTCGCGGCCGAGATCCGGCTGCTGCGCCGCAGCGTGGGCGACCCGCTCCCGGACCTGGTGCACCGCGTCATCACCGTCACCGGCCTCGACGTCGAGATGGCCTCGGCGCCGGAGCTGCTCCGCCTGCACCGCGCGGAGGGGCTGGCGTCCTTCGTCGACCTCGTCGCCGGCTTCGCCGACTCCGAGGGCGACGCGACGATCGGCGCGTTCCTGGCCTGGCTCGCCATCGCCGCCCGCTTCGAGTCGGTGCCGGAGCTCGACCGTCCGCCGTCGCCGGACGCCGTGCAGCTGATGACCGTGCACCGCGCCAAGGGGCTCGAGTGGCCCGTCGTGGTGCTGCCGTGCCTCACCGCGGGGGTGTTCCCGCAGTCGCGCGGCATCGCGCGCTGGACCTCGTCGGTGCGCGCGGTCCCGTTCCCGCTGCGCGGCGACGCGGCGTCGCTGCCGCGCCTGCCCGGCCAGAGCGCGGCCGACCACAAGGCGTTCGTCGACGAGTGCCGGGCCTACAGCGCGCTCGAGGAGCTGCGGCTGGTGTACGTCGCCGTCACCCGCGCGGAGCGGCTGGTCCTGGCCAGCGGCTCGTGGTGGGGGCCCACGCAGAGCCGCCGTCGTGGCCCCTCGCCCTACCTCGAGTCGCTGCGCGAGCGCTGCCTCGACGGGGCGGGCGAGGTCGACGCCTGGGCCGACGAGCCGGCCGAGGACGCCACCAACCCGGTGCTGGGCGACGTCGACGAGGTGCCGTGGCCGCCCCGCCCGGACGCCGACCTCGCGGCCCGACGCCGGTGGACCGCCGACGGGGTCGCGGCGCACCTGGGCCTCGATGTCGCCGACCTGCGCGCCGAGCACGCCGGGCTCGCAGCGGCGCCGGCCGCCTCGCCGCTGCTCGGGCTCGACGCCGGGGAGCTCGAGACGGTGCGCGGCTGGGACGACGACATCGCGCTGCTGCTCGAGGAGCGCCGGGCGGAGGGGGCCCGTACCCGGCGCGTGCCCCTGCCGTCCTCGCTGTCGGCGTCCGACCTCGTGCGGCTCGCGGCCGACCCCGAGCTGTTCACCCGGAGGCTGGCCCGCCCCGTGCCGGCCGCGCCGGCCGCCTCCGCGCGGCGCGGCACGCGGTTCCACGCGTGGGTCGAGCAGCACTTCGGGCTGCGACCGCTGCTCGAGCCCGACGACCTCCCGGGTGCCGCCGACGCCGAGATCGACAGCGACGAGGACCTCGCCGCGATGCAGCAGGCGTTCCTGACCTCGCCCTACGCCGAGCGCACGCCGCTGGCCGTCGAGGTGCCGTTCGCCCTCGTGCTCGCCGGCCGCGTCGTGCCGGGGCGCATCGACGCGGTGTTCGCCGCCACCGACGCCGCCGGGCGCACCCGCTTCGAGGTCGTCGACTGGAAGACCTCGAAGCGCCACGACGCGGACCCGGTGCAGCTCGCCATCTATCGCGTGGCCTACGCCGAGCTCCAGGGTGTGCCGGTCGACGACGTCGACGCGGCCTTCGTCTACGTCCGCGACGGCGCCGTGGTGCGGCCCGACGAGCTGCTCGACCGGGCCGCCCTCGAGTCGCTGCTCGGCGGCCGCCCCGGCGCCTGACCGGGGCCGCGCCGACGTAGGGTCGGCGCCGTGAGGCGCGTGCTGGTCGGGGGGATCACCGGCTCCGGCAAGACGACCTTCGCCCTCGAGCTGGCCCGGCGCACCGGCTTGCCCTTCCACGAGATGGACGCCCTCTACCACGGCCCCGGCTGGACGCCGATCCCCACGTTCGCCGCCGACGTCGCGGCGGTGGCGGGGGGCGACGCGTGGGTGGTGGACTCGCACGGCTACACCGAGGTCCGCGACCTGCTGTGGGCGCGCGCGGACACCGTGGTGTGGCTGGACTACCCGCGGCTGGTCGCGGCGTCGCGGGTCACGCGCCGCTCCTTCGTACGAGCGTGGACCGGCGAGCCGATGTTCAACGGCAACACCGAGACCTTCCGCGCGTGGCTGGACCCGGAGCACCCCGTGCAGTGGGTGTGGAGCCAGTACGCCGCGCGCCGCGCCGACATGCTCGAGCGCTTCGCGGACCCGCGCTACGCGGGGTTGCGCAAGGTGCGCCTCCGCTCGCCCGCCGCGGCACGGCGCTGGCTCGACGTCGCCGTGCCCGGGCTGCGCGCGGGCCGCGGCTGACCCGGACCGCCCGCGCGCGTCACAGCGAGCGGACGATGTCCTCCACCCGGTCCTTGGCGTCGCCGAAGAGCATCGCGGAGTTGTCCCGGAAGAAGAGCGGGTTCTGGACGCCGGCGTACCCGGAGGCCATGGAGCGCTTGAAGATGATGACCCGGCCCGCCTCCCACACGCGCAGCACGGGCATGCCGGCGATCGGGCTGGTGGGGTCGTCCTCGGCGGCGGGGTTGACCGTGTCGTTGGCGCCGATGACGAGCACGACGTCGGTGTCGGGGAAGTCGTCGTTGATCTCGTCCATCTCCAGGACGATGTCGTAAGGCACCTTCGCCTCGGCCAGCAGCACGTTCATGTGCCCGGGCAGGCGGCCGGCCACCGGGTGGATGCCGAACCGCACGTCGGTGCCGTTGGCACGCAGCTTGCGGGTGAGCTCGGCGACGCCGTACTGCGCCTGCGCCACCGCCATGCCGTAGCCCGGCGTGATGATGACCGAGCGCGCCTCGCGCAGCAGCTCGGCCGTCTGCTCGGCGTCGACCTCGTGGTGCTCGCCGTAGTCCTTGTCCTCCGCGGGGCCGGCCTCGATGCCGAACCCGCCGGCGATGACGGAGATGAACGAGCGGTTCATCGCGCGGCACATGATGTAGGACAGGTAGGCACCGGAGGAGCCGACCAATGCGCCGGTGACGATGAGCAGGTCGTTCTCGAGCAGGAAGCCCGAGGCCGCGGCGGCCCAGCCGCTGTAGCTGTTGAGCATCGACACCACGACCGGCATGTCGCCGCCGCCGATGGACGCCACGAGGTGCCAGCCGAGCAGCAGGGCGATCACGGTGACGGCGACCAGCAGCCAGATCTGCGGGGCGACGACGAACCACACGGTGAGCGCCGCGAAGGCGACGAGCGCGCCGACGTTGAGGATGTTCTTGCCCGGCAGCATGAGGGGCTTGCTGTTGATGCGGGCGGACAGCTTGAGGAACGCCACGATCGAGCCGGTGAAGGTCACGGCGCCGATGAACACGCCGATGAAGACCTCGGCGTGGTGGATGCCGAGCGTGCCCTGCGCGGTGAGCAGGTCGGCCTCCGCCGGGTCGGCGCCGCCCTCGACGAGGAGGTAGCCGTTCCAGCCGACCAGCACGGCGGCCAGACCGACGAACGAGTGCAGCATCGCGATGAGCTCGGGCATCCCGGTCATCTCGACGACGCGGGCGCGCCACAGGCCGAGCGCGGCGCCCACGACCATGGCGACGCCGATGAGCATGAGGCCCAGCGACGAGACGTCGCGGGTGATCGCGAGGGCGATCGTGGCCACGAGGGCCACGGTCATGCCGGCGATGCCGTAGGTGTTGCCGGTCTTGGCGGTCTCGTGCTTGGACAGGCCCGCCAGGGCCATGATGAACAGCAGGGCGGCGACGAGGTAGGCCGCCTGGGCCAGCGATTCGACGGTCACGGGTCAGCTCCTCGAGAACATGGAGAGCATGCGACGCGTGACGGCGAAGCCGCCGAAGACGTTGATGCTGGCGAGCAGGATGGCGACGAAGGACAGCGTCGTGATCGCCGCGTCGCCGTGGCCGATCTGCAGCAGCGCGCCGACGATGATGATCCCGGAGATCGCGTTCGTCACCGACATCAGCGGCGTGTGCAGCGCGTGGTGCACGTTGCCGATCACGTAGTAGCCGATCACGATCGCGAGGGCGAACACCGTCAGGTGGCCGCGCAGCGCGGCCGGCGCGGCGGCCACGAGCAGCAGGAGCAGCGCCGCGATCACACCGACGATCGCGAACCGGCGACCGGGCGAGGGTGGCGGCGGTGGCGCCGCTGGTGGCGCGGGCGCCGGCGCGGCCGGGGCGGGGGCCGCCGAGACCGCCACCGCAGGCGGCGGCCAGGTCACCTCGCCGTCGCGGGACACGGTGATGCCGCGCTGCACGACGTCGTCCCAGTCGAGCACCAGCACGCCGTCCTTGCCCGGCGTCATGAGCTTGAACAGGTTGACCAGGTTGGTGCCGTAGAGCTGGGAGGCCTGGGCGGCCAGGCGACCGGGCAGGTCGGTGTAGCCGAGGATCGTGACGCCGTTGGCGGTGACGACCTTCTCGCCCGGCACCGTGCCCTCGACGTTGCCGCCGTTGGCGGCCGCGAGGTCCACGAGCACGCTGCCCGGCTTCATGCTCGCGACCATCTCCGCGGTGATGAGCCGCGGTGCCGGCCGTCCCGGGATCAGCGCCGTGGTGATGATGATGTCGACGTCGCGGCACTGCTCGGCGTAGAGCGCCGCCGCGCGCGCGTTGTAGTCGTCGGACATCTCCTTGGCGTAGCCGGTGGTGCTCACCTCCACGTCCGCTGCCTGCACGGGCAGGTACTCGCCGCCGAGCGACTCGACCTGGTCGGCCACCTCGGGGCGCGGGTCGGTCGCCCGCACGATCGCGCCGAGGCTGCCGGCGGCGCCGATGGCAGCCAGGCCCGCGACCCCCGCACCGACGACGAGGACCTTCGCCGGCGGCACCTTGCCGGCGGCGGTCACCTGCCCGGTGAAGAACCGGCCGAACACGTTCGCGGCCTCGATGACGGCGCGGTAGCCGGCGATGTTGGCCATGGAGCTGAGCACGTCGAGGGACTGGGCGCGCGAGATGCGCGGCACGGCGTCCATGGCCAGGGCCGTGATGCCGCGGCGGGCGAGGTCGGCGAGCAGGTCCGGGCTCAGGGCAGGCGCGAGCAGGCACACGAGCGTCGTGCCGGGCCGCATCGCGTCGAGCTGCTCGGCCGACGGCGCGTTGACGCCGAGGACGACGTCGGCGCCCGTGGCCGGACCGACATCGGCACCGGCGTCGGCGTAGGCCTGGTCGGTGAAGCCCGAGCCGGTGCCGGCGCCCGGCTCCACGACGACGTCGTAGCCGAGGCCGACGAGCTGCGTGACGGTGGCCGGCGTCGCCGCCGCTCGGGTCTCCCCGGTCCTGGACTCCGAGAGCACTCCGATGATCACGCTGCTCCTCCTTCGCCGGCGCAGGCCGGGCCGGATCGGTCGTGTCCCTGGCGTGCGAACGGCCGGCCGGGCCGGCCGCCGGACGCGCACGTCCTCAGCGGAGGCTAGTCCGGCCGCGGGTGCGTTGACCGACCGGCCGGGCCGGTGGGTCCGTGCGACGCGTCACACGCTGCGCGGTGCCCGAGGTCTCACAGGTCGACGTCGACGGTGACGGCGGCGTGGTCGCTGACGGGGAGCAGGTGGACCTCGGGGCGGGCGGAGACCCGCTGCTGCTCGGTGAGCCCGTCGGCGAGCACGTGGTCGAGCTGGGCCCGGGTGCGCATCGAGGGGTAGGTGGCCGCGCGCAGCAGCGGCGTCCAGCCGGTGACCCGTGCCGGGATGACGCCGGGGAGGTTGAAGTCGCCGAGCAGGACCACCGGCCGCGGCAGGTCGTCGAGCCACGCGCGCAGCCGGCGCAGCTGGCGCACGTTGTAGCCGGGGACGAACGACAGGTGCGCGGTGGCGACCGTGAACGGGCCGCGCTCGCCGGACACCACGGCGGCGATCGCCGCCCGGGGCTCGTCGGGCACGTGCACGAAGCGCGGGCGCGGCTGGGCCGGCACGAGCAGGGGCAGCCCGAACGGAGCGGGGTCGAAGCGGGTGGTCCGCCACTCGAGCACCGGCCGGCGCGACACGAGGCCGACGCCGTAGAGCCGCGGCCCGTCGGCTCCCGGCAGCATCGCTGCCCGCAGGTCCGCTCCGGCGTCGTCCCCGCCCGGGTCGGCCGCGCCGCCCGCCGCGGCAGGCGCGCCCGATGAGTCGTGTCTGGCGTGGACGGGGTCGACGGCGTGGTCGAGCGCGGAGGTCGCCGGCGACCAGCCCGGCTCGCCGGGGGTGCCGAGCACCGAGGGGGCGAAGACCCAGAACGGCGCGTCGAGCGCCTCGGCCACCGCGCGGACCTGGTGCGCCCGGCCGCTGCGCGGCTGCGCGACGTCGACCTCCTGGAGGCCGATCACGTCCGCGTCGAGGCGGCTCACCGCTTCGCGCAGGGGCCCGTCGCCGTCGACGACCGGCGGGCCCACGACCGCGCCGGTGGAGTCGCGCTGCGGCTGCGGCACCCCGCCGAGCACGGGCATGCCGTGCAGCAGGTTGTAGGTCGCCAGCCGCACGGTCACGGGTGCCAACCTAAGGCCCGCTCGTCACGACGGCCCGGCGAGCGTGCGGCCCGGGTCGCCCGGTCGGGGCGAGCCGGTCGAGTCAGCAGGGCGGGCGTTCCGGCGGACCGCCCGTGCCGGCGGCGGGGTGCTCGCCGGTGGCTTCCTCGGCGCCCGGGTGCGCGGGTGCGGCGCAGGACGGGGGAGGTGGTCCGGCCGGCGGTGCTGCGGGTCGTGGTGGTGGTTCGAGGACCGGCTGGGCCGGGATGCGGATGCGTTGCCGCCATCGGGTGACCCACGTTCCGGACCCGTCGGGGGCGCTGTCCTCGATGGTCGCGTGCCCGGCGGTCTTCACCTGGTGGCAGCGCGAGCACAGGCCGCCGCAGTTCGCCGTGTCGCTGGATCCTTCGGGGAACGGGAGCGCGTGGTCCATCTCCTGCGCCCGGCGGGTGCACCCGGGGCGGCGACAGACGGGGTCGCGGTGCAGGACGTGCTCGCGCAGGGCGGCGGGGAGGTACTGGCGGGTGCCGTAGTCGAGCAGGTGCCCGTCGACCGGGTCGACGACCACGCGTCGCCAGCAGTCGGCGACCCCGGCGACCTCACGGGCGATCGGGGCCGGGATGGGCGTGCCGTTCAGCAGTGCGAGTCCGTCACGCTCGCCGCGCAGCGTGTCGAGGTCCATGACGACGTGCAGTTCGGCCTGGGTGCGGGAGGCGTCGTAGACCAGCTCGCCTTCCTCGTCGCGGGTCCCGAGCACGAGGGCGGCCATCGCATCGGCGCGGCAGGCTCCCGAGGCGGCGTCCTCGTTCCCGGTCCGCAGCGCCTCGGCGCCGCCGCGCTGCGCGCGCAGCGCCTTGCCCGCGGCATCGATCGCGTCGAACACCGCGTCGATCACCGGCGCCTGGTGCGTGACGCCGAGGAACGCCATCCCGTCGCCGATCGGCTGGCGGTACACGTCCCGCGTTGCGACGGCCTTGTGGGCGCGGACGGTGGCGTCGGGGTCGTGGCGGGAGATGAGCTTGTCGAGGTGCTTGCGCAGCTCCGAGGCGGTCAGCGTGCGCGCCTTCTCCAACGCCGCTGCCTCGATCGTCGCCAGCACGTCGGGGTCGGTGAGGTACCGGGTCGCGTCGACCAGCGCGGCGCAGTGTCGCTCGGTGATCTCCCCGGCGGCCAGCGCGGCCCGGAACCCCGGGAAGGTCTCCTTGAGCGCGAGGGCGCGTTCGATCTCCTTCGACGCGCCGTAGGCGCTGGTGCGGGTGGCGTAGGCGACCTCCTGCTCGGCCGCTGCCTCCACGTACGAGCTGCTGACCCTCGGGTCCGGGCACGCCGTGTTCGCGAACGCCGCCTCGGCTGCCAGGCGCAGGGACGCCAGTCGGGCTTCGCGCCGCCCCCCGCCCGCCAGGTAGCCGATCAGCTCGGCCGGCTCGGTGATCGCCTCGCCGTCGACCTGCTCGAGCAGGATCAGGTCGGTGGCGTCCACCGGCTGCTCGAGCAGAGGGAGAAGTGCGCTCGGGTCGCCGGTCAGCCAGGCGATCGGGTCGTGCAGGTCCCAGTCCGGGTGGAACCCGAGGCCCACCGGGC